>SYIB01000248.1 GCA_005798965.1 Planctomycetia bacterium | reverse complement strand
CGTCGACGGGGATCGAGGTGCTCCGTGACTGCGGCCAGCAGCACCACGGGATCGAGACCGATCGGCAGTCGAACCGCGATGGTCAATGCATCCGGCGCACGCAGGCGATCGGCGAGCAGATCAAACCACACCGGATCGATGAGATGCGTGGCCTCAACTGGTGGGCACGGGCGCGGCAGTACCGGAGCGGATCGCAGGCCGACCTCTGGAACCTCGCTCACGAAGCGGAATGCCCGCGCGATCGCGATCGGTCCCTCGATGCATCGATCGCTTGGCTCGAGCACGAGGTGGTGTGCCACACGATTGGCGCGGCCCGACCAATCAGCGCCGCAGCGCGTGACGCACGTCAGGACAGGCCAGATCGATCCGCCCACGTGGCAGACGGAGTAGGACATGGCACGATCGGCAACATCGTCGAGTTCCGATCCATCGCTCCACGCCACCAGCGCATCACGCAGCGGCCGCGGCAGATCGCGCGTCATGGCAGCGACCCCGAACCCCGACTGCCCATCGAGATCGCGCGGCACCGAAGTATGGATCAGTTCGAAGCTCATGCGCGCGCATCGAACCGGTACTCGGGGAGGGCTTCGGGCATCGCCTCGGAGAGCGCGACACCGAAGGGCACCGCCGCCCACGTGGGGCGCACGTGCGATGGCAGGATGCTCATGCCGCCGGACGCTGCATCGCGCTGCGGAGCGCGGCCGAGGCCGCTGAATGGCACGACCTTGAAACTTGGCTCAACCGAACGGACCGCACCGAGCACTTCGGGAAGATGGCGCTCCAGGAACGCCACGCCACCGCGGTGCACATGCGACAGCGTTGTTCCATCGGGTGCTCGCATGGGGTGGGCGGACGGTGCACCGCGGAGGACATCTTCAATCTCAGGTGCAAGGGGCGACCAGAGGTCGTGCTTGGAGAGCGCCACCACCACTCGCAACGGAAGCGGCTCGCTCGCCGAGAGACCACGCTGGCGGCGAACGCGATTCACCAATTCCATCAGCACGAGATCGGCCCGGCCGGGTGCGCTGCTGCTGCCTCCGAGCGCCGCAACGTGGTCACGCCCGCCGAGCGGCCCATGCACGCGAGGATCCTGCGTTGGATCGATGACCAGCACGATCGCCGACGACACGCCAAGATGCCGTGTCGCCTGCTCGAATGGCGATACGGCACCGGGCAGGAAGTGCTCACCCGCATTGTCGTACAAGGCGAGCACGGACCGCGTGCTGCCGCGTGCGAGGCCAAAGAGCTGCGGCTTGGGTGCAGTGATCCGCACGTCGCCCCGGCGGTAGGAGCGATAGAGCCGTCCCGAGGTTTCCGTCTTTGCGATCATGGTGGGCACATCAGGAGTCGCACTCTTGAAGAGCGTTCCCTCGAGGTCGATCGTGAGGTCGTTGAGCGAGGGATCGATGTCCGCGAAGTCAAGGCCAGGCACGACGAGGCCGGATCGCATCGTGAACGTGGCGGCAGCGAGCAGCACGGACTTGCCGCTCGAGGGTGCACCGACGACCGACACGACCGTCTGGCCGACCTCGAGGAGCGCAGGCGGAACCTCAAGGTGGCACACCGGGCACGCCATGCGCATGCACACGCCACCACCCGGATCGATCGCGCGCCCCTGGCGATCGAAACGAGTGGGAAGGAATCGCAAGGGTTCATCCGATCCCACGATGGGATCGCCCACGAGCGTGGGACTTTCGGCGATGAACCGGACATCAGCCGACGGGAAGGATGACCAGCACTGCGGGCACGTGGTGTTGGGTCGCAGCGTGCGTCGAACCGGAGACATCATGGCGTGCTTCCTGGGTTGGCAGGCGGTGTGGGCGGCGTCAGTGGCGGGGTTTGCGCGGGTTGCAATGGGGGATCGGATGGTGCTGGCTGCGTGACGGGCGCGGTCGGCGAGGGCGCAGGTACGGCCTGCGCCGGAGTAGTCGACGGTACCGTGGGCCCCTGAGCCGCGGGAGCATTCGAAGGGGAAACTGGCGGCGACGGCATCGGTGCGCTGGGTGGCGCGACCAGCGCCGGCGGCACGACCGGTGCCGGCGGTGTGCCACCCGGAATGCGTCGCTGCTTCGCCGCTGCATCGGGATCACGGCCGAGCAACATGGCTCGCACCGCGCCCCCGACGGGCTTGCCCATGAGCGACATCTTGATCGAGATCGAGATCGGCCGACCCGCGGGCAAGACTGCGGGCTGTCCTGCACCGTCGCGCACTTCGAGCGTGCGCCCCATCAAGCCGGGAACGGCGACCAATCGGATCGCGGGATCGGTCGACACCACATCCAGATCGACCATGTCGCTCAACTCCGCCCACACGATGACACGAGCTTCGCCATCGACCGGCCGCGGCAGGAGTTCGACGGTCGTCGTGGCAGCGGGCAAGGTCGCCACACGGTCGCTCGTGGAGCCAAGCGCCGCGAAACCCTCTGCAGCGCTCGCTGCGATCAACCACTGCAGTCGCGCTGCACGCTCGGGTCCTGCCGGCTGCGTCGACCGAGCCTGTGCGGCCTCGAGTACGCGTGCGATCGGCTTGGCCAACGTCGACATCGGATCCACCAGCCGCCGCAGGGTGTCAACGGGAATCGCATGCAGATCTGACCACATGGCGGGCGAGGCCACGCCGCGCCGGGTGCGCTCCTCGATGCTGGGCGACTCGACCGTGATCGCTGCCAACGCACCATCGGCATCCAACCATGGCGTGCCGGGATTGATGAACGATGACCCGGCCGACGATTGCAGCGCCATCGCGGCAGGCTGCGGCGCGAGCGACCGGCAACGGGCAGCCACGACGGCACCCGAGGTCGACATCGCCGTGAGTTCCGCACCATCGGCAGGCGCGGTCCCGAGCTCCGCGACCGACAGTCCCCCGTCATCCTGCAGCAGCCACCACGCGAGGTCGATCACGCTCCCACGTCCCACCGCAGCCCACGCATCCTCACCCTTGCCCGCTGGCGATCCCTCGATCCACTGCTCGAGAGCCTCTGTACGCACCATGCACTCATCCATGGCACGTTCCACCGCCACACCTCCATCCGGACCGTTGGGGACCTTGGCGGGCACGAACTGCACGCGCGTGGCTCCCGCCGTGCGCAGCGCGCGGGCCCTCGAAAGGGTGGTGATCGCGAACACCTTTCCATCGATCCGAGCCAGGACCCCGTCGACCCGCTCGTGCTCTACACCTGCATCGACCGCTTCGATGGTGATTCCCGCGAGACCCGCGTTGATCGACGTGGGCATTTCGCGCAGCACGATGCCGACGATCGCGACCGCAAGCAGCGCCAAGGCGATCACGCCGAACGCGATGCCGCTCCCGCGTGCCAGGCCGATCCAGCTTCGCGGGCGGCGTGGTGGCGACGGGTCGTGGGTGACCGTGGGTGCCCGCGCGCGGCGGCGACGCTCTCGCGGGAGTGCCCAGGAATCCAATGGTTTCGCGCGTCGACCGTCTCCAGATCCGAGCGATGCACCGCAACCATCGCCCGGGCATCGATCAGGTGCCGTATCGGTGCGGGCAATGAGCCACGAGCGCCCACACGCGTCGCATCGGATCGACTTCATTGGGACGCCTCGCGCTTCTTCCGCACGCGCCGATCGAGTTCATCACGCACTCGATCGAGCTCTTGCCTGAGCAAGCGACGATTGGGGTCATCCTTG
>SYIB01000247.1 GCA_005798965.1 Planctomycetia bacterium | reverse complement strand
GCATCATCTTCCTTGACGAGATCGACGCGGTCGGCCGTCGCCGTGGCGGAGGCTTCAACAGCGGTGGTCACGACGAGCGCGAACAGACCCTCAACGCGATCCTCGTCGAAATGGACGGCTTCGAGGCTGCCGACCAGGTCATCGTGATCGCCGGCACCAACCGGCTCGACGTGCTCGACCCTGCGCTCACCCGCCCGGGTCGATTCGACCGCTCGATCCAGGTTCCGCTGCCCGATGTGAAGGGCCGCGCCGAGATCCTCGCCGTGCACGCGAAGAAGGTGAAGATGGGGCCGGATGTGGACCTTGCCCGCATTGCCAAGGCCACGCCCATGTTCAGCGGCGCCGACCTCGCTGCGCTGATCAACGAGAGCGCGATCATCGCGACCATGGCCGAGAAGGACTTCATCGAGCACACCGACCTCGAGGAAGCCCGTGACAAGGTTCGCTGGGGACGCGCGAACAAGAGCCGTCGCATCGAGCAGCAGGAGCGCGAGGCCACCGCCTATCACGAAGCTGGCCACGCCGTGCTCCAGTTGCTGCTGGCGGATGCCGACCCGCTGCACAAGGTCACGATCATCCCCCGCGGCCAGGCCATGGGTGTCACCTTCAGCCTGCCCGAGAAGGACCGCTACGGCTACAGCCGACGCTTCATGGAGGCGACGATGCGCGTGCTCTGCGCGGGCCGCCTGGCCGAGGGCCGACACACCGGCGACATCTCCTCCGGCGCCGGCATGGACATCCAGATGGTCACGTCGTACGCGCGCGCCATGGTGCTCAAGTGGGGCATGAGCGATCGCCTGGGCTTCGTGAACTATGCCGGTCAGGACAGCCGCGAGACGTACATCCCCGAGAAGGACTACTCGCCGGAGACCGCGCGCATCATCGACGAGGAGATCCGCCGCATCAGCGACGAGGCCTACGACGAGGCCCGCCGCATGGTCGAACAGCACTGGACGGCGATCGACGTCGTGGCGCAGGCGCTCCTGAAGTACGAGACGCTCACGCGCGACGAGGTGGAACGGCTCATGCGCGGCGAGAAGCTCGAGAAGAGCACCGTGAGCGATCTGCTGCAGCGTGAGTTCGCAGCAAGCAAGCCAGCACCGGCAGCGACCGCGGGACCCGACGCAGAGCCACCGGCGGGCGCCCTGCCGTCGCCGGCCTGAGCGACTGCACGCGGGAGTGGAGTTCGCCCGGGCGTCGGTCGCAACGCAGGCCGATCCATCGGCCCACGCGCCTGCGCATCAGCCCCCGTCGGGTTTCTTGGGCGGCAGCAAGCGCTTGGTCCGCAGCAGGTGGTGGTAGTGCTGGGCGTATCGGTGCGCCTCGTCGCGGATCGCCTGGCAGAGCTTGAGCCCCGCATGCTCACGACCCAGTCGCACGGGTTCGGCTCGGCCGGGCATGTGAATGAGTTCCTCGCGCTTGGCCAGGCTGATCACCATCGGCGGCTTGCGGTCCATCTGTGCAAACGCTTCGAGCGCGGCGTTGAGCTGACCGATGCCACCATCGATCAGCACCACGTCGGGGTAGAGCTCGTGCCCCTTGCCAGCCTCGCGGTAGCGGCGGCTCACGACTTCCTGCAGCGCGCGGTAATCGTTGTTCTCGACGCTGCGCACACGGAAGCGGCGGTACGCATCCTTGAACGGGCGCCCATCGATGAAGCAGACCTTGCTGCCCACGGTCTCTTCGCCGGCCAGGTGCGCAATGTCAAATCCCTCGATGCAGCGGATCGACTCCAGGCCCAGCGTGCGCGCCAGGCTCCGGGCCATCGCCAAGGGATCGCCGCTGAACATCGTGACTTCAGGCTGCCAGTCGTACTCGCCTTCGTCGCCGCGCGTCTCACGGTCATCGAGCCGTTCGATCGCACGCAGCTGATCGCGCAGCACGGCCGCGCGCTCGAAGTCGAGCGCTGCACTCGCCTGCTCCATCTCCGCACGAAGTTCCCGCAGCATCGCGCTGCGCTTGCTCGACAGAAAGCGAAGGAACCGATCGATGTCCGCGCGATAGGCGTCGGGTGAGATCCGGTTGGCGCACGGCGCCGTGCATTGGTGGATGTCGTGCAACAGGCAGGGCCGGAACGACGCATTCCCAGGGTTCGACGCCTCGATCGTGAGTTCGCACGTGCGGTACTTGAAGACCCGCTGCAGCACCTGCACGGCATGGCGCAGCGAACCGCTGCTTGTGAAAGGACCGAAGACCCGCGCACCACGGAACTGGGGTGCAGCCGGATCGCGCGTGATGAAGACCCCGGGGAAGTCATCACGCATCGTGACTGCGAGGTACGGGAAGGTCTTGTCGTCCGACATCCGATCGTTGAAGTGCGGATGCAGGTCCTTGATGAGGCGGCTCTCCATGAGCAGCGCCTCCCATTCCCCCTCGCAGGGGATGGTGTCCAGGTCATGGATCAGGTCGAGCATGGGGTGCTTGCGAGGACCAAGATCGGCGCTGGGCACGAAGTAGCTCGCCACGCGGTTGGGCAGGATGCCGGCCTTGCCCACATAGATCACCCGGCCCTCGACATCCTTCATCAGGTAGACGCCCGCGACCTTGGGCAGCGTCCGGGCTTTGGCCAGGAGGGCCGACAGCCGGTCGGCCCTGGGCAGGCTCATGAACCCCTCCGCCCCCGGCGTTGAAAGGCCGTGGGGGCCGTTCTCTGACGAGGATGGCGGGTCTTGGGGGGTCATCTTTATGCCAAATCGCTGTCCCAAGGCGAGAATCGCGCTAGAGTATGGTCTGCACGGTGCCAAAGGGCCCGCACAAACGTCCGTAATCACAACCAACAACCCTAGGAGTTGACCATGACCAAGTTCTCGATCGCTGCCCTCGCCCTCGTCGGCCTCTTCGCTGCCTGCGAAACCACCAAGACCGCGGCCCCCGGCGCCGTCGGCGCCAAGAGCGAATGTTGCTCGAAGGATGCCAAGGCCTGCTGCAAGGATGCCGCTGCGGCCCCCGGCGCCGTTGGCGAGAAGAAGGCTGACTGCAGCAAGAGCTGCGACAAGGCTGCGACCTGCCCGATGACCGGCAACGCCGCCCCCGGCGCGGTCAGCGAGAAGAAGGCTGACGGCTGCTGCAAGAAGGCTTGCCCCGCCACCCAGGGCTGAGCCCTCTCGGGAGTTCGCTCCCGCGTGACTACATGATCCATCGGCCCCGCCTCGTGCGGGGCCGGTGTGTTTTTGCGCCGGGGCCATCAGCCGCACCTCCGTACCATCCCCGCCCATGGCGACTTATCTCCTGCGTGGCGGCCGGATCATCGACCCCGCCTCGGGCCTCGATGCGACTGGCGACCTGCTCATCGACGGCACCGCGATCCGCGAACGCTCGACGAGTCGCATCACGCCCCCATCGGGCGCCGCTGTCATCGACTGCGAAGGCTGCATCGTCGCCCCAGGCCTCATCGATCCGCACGTGCACCTTCGCGAACCCGGCCAGGAGCACAAGGAAACGATCCTCAGCGGTGCCTCCTCGGCGATCGAGGGTGGCTTCACGACCGTCTGCTGCATGCCCAACACGACGCCAGCCCTGGACCTGCCGAGCTTGGTCGACTTC
This sequence comes from Planctomycetia bacterium, assembly GCA_005798965.1. Classification (GTDB taxonomy): domain Bacteria; phylum Planctomycetota; class Phycisphaerae; order Phycisphaerales; family SM1A02; genus SYIB01. The sequence continues at coordinate 2,481 of SYIB01000247.1, read as the reverse complement.
GTCCGGCTCAAGGCGCAGGAGGCGGGCAAGGCACGCGTGTTCACCGTAGGTGCCGCCACCGTCGGCCGCAAGGGCGAGGAACTCGCACCGATGGGTGCGATGGCCAAGGCGGGTACGGTCGCCTTCAGTGACGACGGCGACTGCATCGAGAGCGCCGCCATGATGCACAAGGTCCTGCTCACCTGCGCCGCGCTTGGCAAGGCCTTCATGCAGCACTGCCAGGATGCCTCGCTGACCAAGGGTGGCGTGATGAACGCCGGCGCCGTCGCGGCGCGGCTTGGGCTCGGCGGATGGCCAGCCGTCGCCGAGGAAGTGATCATCGAGCGCGACGTCAGGCTGAACGCACGCGTCGGGGCGATGTACCACGCCCAGCATCTCTCCAGCGGCGGAAGCGTCGAGATCATCAGGCGCGCCCGCGACGCCGGCCAGCGCGTGACCGGTGAGGTGAGCCCGCACCACCTGCTCCTGACCGACGACCTCTGCGATGGCTACAACACGCAGGCGAAGATGAACCCCCCGCTACGCACGGCGAGCGATGTGCAGGCTCTGCGGCAAGCGGTGGCCGACGGGATCATCACTGTGCTCGGCACCGATCATGCCCCGCACGCGGTCGCCGAGAAGGCGCGTGACTTCACCGCGGCACCCTTCGGCATCATCGGACTCGAGTGTGCCCTACCGCTCTATGCGAAGGCGCTCGTGGAATCCGGCGCCATCGATTGGCCGAGGCTGATCGCGCTGATGACGATCGAGCCCGCGCGGCTGTGCGGCCTCGATGGATGCGGCCTCGGCACGCTGACCGTGCACGGGCCAGCCGACGTCACGGTGATCGATCCCGCCATGGCATGGACGATCGATGCCGACGCGTTCGTGAGCCTGAGCCGCAACTGCCCCTTCGACGGATGGCCGGTCACCGGTCGCGCATCGCACGTCTTCGTGCGCGGCGAACTCTTACGGACACGCTCCCCAGCCCGCCAGCAGTGAGCCCAGGTCGCTGCCGTTGACTTCGCCATCGCTATTGAGATCGGCGACGCACGAACCAGCGCACGGCCCCCAGGAGCCGAGCATGATGCCTAGGTCCGCGCCGTCCACCGAGCCGCTGCCATCCAAGTCGCACGGGCACGTCGGTACGCCGAAGATCTGCTCGGCACGCGCGAAGGCCTTGGGCGCAACGGCCTTGCCGATGCGACGAGCGGGGAAATCATCCATCGGGGGGTGAATGCCGCCCCAGACCCGGCTATAGGCGCTCTGCGCTGCCGCATCTTGGAACGTCGCCCACTGCAGCTGCACCGTCTGCGACGGACCATCCTCGAAGACCAGGTACTGGTTCTGCACGGCGTTGAAGATCCCCAATCCGCCCGGGAAATATGGCGAGCCGGTGATCGCCTCGAGCAGGTCCGCGGCGCAGCGGCTGAAGCCGGAGTGCCCGCTCACATAGCCACCGAAGGGTGGCGTGACGAACGTGGGCCGCTGGTAGGGCCACCACGACTGGGCGAGCACCCACGCGCAGCCCGCGACATCGATCGCCGGGTTCGTGATGTAGTCAGGACCGCGCCAAGCCAGCGCTGCGATCTTGCCCTCGTAGCCAGCGAGGTCTTCGTGGCGCTCGCCCGGTGCCGTGGTCTGCGCAGTGATCAGTTCGATCATGCCGGGAACGAGCGGCAAGCCATGCGGGTGGTACGAGGGCCCCGCGGGATTCGACGACTGACCCTTCATCGCCATGTACCGCAGTGCGGTGACCGGACGAGCGGCATCGTGGTAGCCCTTCACGCTCCAGATCGAGACCGCGGTGTCGTGGAGCGCGCCACCCAGCGTGAGGTAGAGCCGAACGTCCCACTCAAGCGCGTCAAGGACGGGACCGACGCCGCCCCAGCGCTTGTGCGCCAAGTTGTCCGTGACTTCGTTGCTGATCTTGAACCAGTGGCCGGGCGGGGTCTCGCTGCTGGGGCCGTCGGCCCAGAACTCGGCGAGGACGCGGGAGAAGTCACCGCGCTTCACGACATTGGGCGAGTACGCCGATCCCGTGACAGGATTGAGCGGCAGCCCCTGTCCCCACTTGGGCCCGAGGTAACCGTCATACAGCGTGGCGAAGTCATCCGCAGGATCGACCGGCAGCGCCTTGGCGGTGATCGCTCCAGGCGAAATGTCGATCATGACACCATCGGCTGGGTCGAGCTGGCCGCTCAGCGTGAGCGTGACCGCATGGCTCTGCTGGAACGTGGCGATCATCGCGTTGTCCAGCGCGGGTACGGGGCCCGGATCGAGGTAGACGTTCCAGCTGTAGCCCGCGCGCTGCTTCACCGTGAGATCCGACGGGGTGAGCGCGAATGGGGTCACGAAACCCCACTCGGCCGAAAGGAACGGTGGGAATCCGTTGGGCATCGGGATGCCGTTCTGGTCGATGAAAAAATCGAGTGCGAGCGGCTGGTAGCGGCTTGGGTTGACCGCCCAAGTATTGCCCGGCAGATCCACCAGCAACGGCGG
>SYIB01000030.1 GCA_005798965.1 Planctomycetia bacterium | reverse complement strand
GGCCACGTCAAGGCGCTGGCTTCACGCGGGTACGCCGAGGCCGTGGGCGGCGAGATGGAGTTCGTGGTCTTGTTCATCCCGATCGAGAGCGCGTTCACAGCGGCGTTCGAGAGCGACCCGAGCCTCCACGCCAATGCGATGGATCAGTACGTGCTCGTGGTCACGCCGAGCACGCTGCTGGCGCTGCTCCGCACCGTGGCCATGCACTGGTCCAACGTGGCACTCGCCGAGAACGCTGCACGCATCGGCGAGCACGCCAAGGACCTGGTCAATCGTCTGCGCACCTTCGCAGAGCACTTGGCGAAGGTTGGCACACAACTCTCATCGGCCACCAACGCCTACACCAAGGCCGTCGGTTCGTTCGAGTCACGCCTGCTGCCTGGCGCCAATCGCGTTGCCGAGATGACGGCGGCCGATGCGGTCGAGGCTCCTGAACAGATCAGCGCCCTGCCCCGTCAGCTCGAGTTGCCGGAGGAGCCGTCTTCGGTGGCGTGAGCCCCACTCGGCCGATCAAACTCACTTGATCGTCGTAGACATGACTTGGGCCGATGAGCGCGAATACTTGTCCGGATCGTCGGTCGCGAGTGATGCTTGAAAGGTTCGCAGGATGTCTTCCAGTGCCTTCAACTGGGCCTGCTGCGGGATGGCCACGCCCTTGGCCGCACCCCTGATCCCGCGAATGTTGCGTTCGATGCGCGAGGCCTTCGTTCGCATGCTGTCCTGCAGCTCAGCCGAGTCCTTCTTGGTCGGTTGATGCTTGGTCATCTCGCCGGTGTTCCAGACTTCACGCAGCCCCTTCGACTTCTGATCCCAGACGCCATCCTCGCCCGTGAAGAGTCGATTGAACTTCTCGATGTCGTTCTTGAGCGAAGCGAGGTCGACCTGGATGTCCTGAAGCTTCTTCAACGCTGCAGGTGGCAGCGCCCCAGCAGGTGGCGGCGGCGACGCGGCCTTGCCGCCCGGCGGCGGCGGTGCGCTCCCGGCACCTGGGTTGCGCGGCGGAACCTTGGGCTGGACCTTGGCCTGACCTGCCGCGATCGCCGCCATGGCCGACGCGACATCGGCCTGAGGCTGGCCAGTCCAGTTCATGGCCTGCAAGGCCGCTGCATCGAGTTTCATCGCTTGACCCTGCTGCGCAAGACTGATGCTCCCGATGCCGCCTCGCGGCGCCGAGGGCTGAACGCCTTGCGTCGGTGAATAGGAAAGCGCGGAGGTGCCGCCAAGCAAGCGATCCGCAATCGTTCGGTCGCGCCCACCGACCTGTGCCAGCTGCGCCGCGAGCGCGTCGCGACGCGTCGGGCTGCCACACCAGGCATCGCCGCATCCAGTGAGCGACGCACTGCCGACGGTCACCATGCCTTGGCATGCCGCCGCGACCACCGCACTGCCGTCTTCAATGTCGGACTCCACGATCGCAATGACGTCGCGACCAGCTGCCTGCACGTCCTGCACTGCAAACACTGCGGTGTGCGCGTCGGTCACCGAGAGGCTTTGGGCATCCATGAGCATCCCGATGTCTCCCTCTCCCGCGGCCTGGCGCAGCGCGTCACCGCCGCTCGAGACGACATCGGTCAGCCGGACGGGCGACGCCGGGTCCTGCGTGTTGGGACACGCCCCCGCAACGGCGGGCGTCACGAACGACCAGGCGAGCGCCATGACGGACATCATGCAAAGGACCCCAGTGGACATGTTCAAACTTTCTGCCGCTCACGAGCCGCGATGTGGCATTCGAGCATGGCCTACAAATGTTACTGGTGTGGTCTCCTCACGTCCACCACGGCGTGGCGGGCTTCTCCTCGATGATGGCGTCGGTCAGGAAGTCGATGGCCTTGGTCAGGCCTTCCTCGATGCTCATCAGCGCGTCCTCGTGCTCGATCGAGAGCACATGGTCGTAGCCGTAGCGGCGGAGCGTGCTCACGAAGGGCTTCCAGAACTCGTGCCCATGGCCGTAGCCGCAGGTGCGGAAGTTCCAGCTCCGCCGCGTGAGCGCGGTGTACGGCCGCGCATCCAAGTAGCCGTTGAGCGGCCCCTCGTGGCGATCGAGCTCGGTGTCCTTGGCGTGGCAGTAGAAGAGCAGCCCACGCTCACCGAGCTCGCGCGCGGCCAGGATCGGATCGATCCCCTGCCAGAAGAAGTGGCTCGGATCGAGGTTCGCGCCGAGCACCGGCTTGCCCTTGAGGCCGCTGGCCTTCATCGAGCGCTCACTGAGCCGGACGAGCGTGTCGGTGTTGTAGGCACAGAAGCCCGGGTGCGCTTCCCACGCGGTCTTCACGCCGTGCTTCGCGCAGAGCTTGGCCTGCTTCGCCCAGTACGGCACGAGCACCTCGTCCCACTGGTACGACAGGATCCCGCTGAAGTCGTTCGGCCACGGGCACGTGACCCAGTTGGGCGTCGCATCCTTGCGGGAGCCGCCGGGACAACCGCTGAAGGTGATGACGATGTCGGTGCCGAGTGCGCGCGCGAGCTTCACGGCTGTCTCGTACTCGTCGTGGTGCGCCTTGGCGATCTTTCGGTCCGGGTGCACCGGATTGCCATGGACTGCCAGGGCGCTGAGCTCCAGATGGTGGTCGCGCAACATTCCCTTGATGCGATCCTGCTCCTTCGAACTCGCAAGGATCTTTCGCGGATCGAAGAATGGGCGGCCCGGATACGCCCCCACGGGCAACTCGATCGCATCAAGACCCATGTCCGCGCAGTCGCGCACGACGTCCTCAAACTTGCGACCGGTGAACAACGCTGCCATCACGCCAAGCTTCATCGAGGCCTCCTCAGGTTGGACCCGGACGATAGTGGCTTGGAAGCCCCTGCGCCCCGGTTGCGCCGAGCCGCCGCTTCACGGACAATCCTTGGATGCTCTGCCCACGCACCCCCACGGTCGCGGCACTCGCCGCGGCGATGGCCCTGCTTGCCATCACCTGCGCGCCGTGTCACGGGCAAGCGCCGGCTGCGAACCCACCCGCGGATCCGACGGCCGCGCCACCGGCTGCGACCGATGGACCGGCCGTGCCATCCACCGAGCAGCCGCCCGAAGGCGCCATTCGCCGCGTCCACGTGGTCGAGAGCCGCTCGCGCGAGTTCGGCGGCTGGGTCATTTCCGATGACGACACGACCTTCACGATGCAGCGCGGCTCGACCCTCGTCACCTTCGAGCATGGCCGTGTGCTCAACGTGATCGAACTCGTCGATGTGCCTGCGAGCGGCGCCACCGGGCTCATCACCATGCGCGATGGCACCAGCGTGCGCGCGCACATCCTGGACGATGGCTTCGATGCGGTCGTCTACTCGATCGCGGGCATCCGCACCGTCGTGCCGCGCGACCGCGCGTGGCAGGTCACGCTCGATGTTGCCTTCGAGGAGCGCTACCGCAAGCTCAAGGCCGCCCTGCGCGATGATGATGTCGATGGCCGTCTGGCCATGTGCCGATGGCTTTTCGAGCAACGCGCCTACGACGAAGCGCTGACCGAGACGCGCGCGCTCATCGCCACGCGCCCGATCGACGAAGCGAAGCGCCTGCTGGCTGCGATCGAGGCTCAGGTCGCGGTCTTCCGAAGCGCTCCCAGCGGTCGTGCAGCTCCCAGCGGCAGCGACGCATTGCCCGCACCCCGCGCGCCCTCGGCAGCGCTCCCGGATCGGCTGCTGACCCCGACCGAAGTCAACCTGATCCGCGTCTACGAGATCGACTTCAACCGACCGCCGAAGGTCACCGTTTCGGCCGACACGATCAAGGAACTCATCGCCGCGCACGCCGCGAGCGACCTGATCCCCGAGTCGGAGGCGGGGCGCACACGGCTCTTCACGCAGGATCCCATTGAGCTCGTGAAGCTCATGTTCGATCTGCGCGCACGCGAGCTCTACGACCGGATCCAGGTCGAGACCGAGCCGCACGCCCTGAACATGTTCCGCACCAAGGTCCACAACGCGTGGCTCCTGGGCAATTGCGCCACCAGCCGCTGCCACGGCGGCCTCGACGGCGGGAACTTCTTCCTGCATGCGCGCAACGGCAACAACGACTCGGTGCGCTACACGAACCTGCTGATCCTGCTCGAGTCGCGCTTCGATGGCCGGCCGATGGTCGACTTCGACCAGCCCCACGATTCGCTGCTGGTGCAGCATGCGCTGCCGCGATCGAGTGCGCGCTTCCCCCACCCTGACGTGCCGGGCTGGAAGCCGGTCTTCGACCGCACCAACGAACGGCTCATGGCCGATTGCGAACGCTGGATCGCCACCATGCACCGCCCCCGTCCGGAGTACCCTGTCGACTTCGATCCCCCGTCCCTCCGCTCGCCCGACGCCGGCGACCTGAAGGATGTCCCCGAGTCCCGCTGATCCGCTCTTCACACGGCACCCACCATGAACCGCACCCTTGCCGCTTGCTGCCTCGTCACCCTGCTCGCTGCCTGCACCGATCCGCAGGCCCGCAATCCCGAGGAAGCCACCACCGCAATCCGCACCTGGGGCCAGAAACTTGCCGCTGCCAACGACGCCGAGACGCTCGATGAGCGCATCGAGCAGTGCCGCACGGCAGCGCAGCGGCTCGCCTCGATCCCCGGCGCAAGCAGCGAGCAACAGAACGCCGCATGCCTGGTCGCGGCGCGCGGCTTCATGCAGGCAGCGACCTTCGGCATGCACAAGGTCGACGACATCATGGCGCAGGACCGAGCTGCCCGCGCGATGATCGCCGGCCTCCTGCCGGACATGGTCGTGGCTGGCGCAGCACTTGAGGCGATCGGTGCAACCAATCTCGTGCCCATCGCGGCCGAGCTCCAACGGCTCGCCACGACCTTCGAGTCTGGTGGCGTGCTCGAGGGCATCGATGCCGTGGCGCTCGCCGACAAGGCCGAGGAGCTCAAGGCGGCGGCAGCCACGCTGCAGGCCACCTCTGAATCCCGCATGGCCGAGGCCCGTGAACGCATGGATGCTTCGCGCTCGGAGTCAGCGATGGCTCGCGTCACCGCAAGCGACGAAGCCTTGCGCCTGACGCTTGAAGCGCGCGAGGCTGCGCGCGACGGCATGGTTGCCGAAGTCACCTACGAAGCGCTCGCGGCGACAGCGATGGAGCTCGCCTCGATGGCTGATGCCGACCAGAACCTCGGCGCCGCGCTCGAACGGGCCGCTCAATCGGTCGCTGCTGAGGCGAAGCGTCTGAAGGAGGCGGCAAAGGAAAACGCCGAGGCGCTCGAGGTCATGAGCGCCCAGGTCGCCGAGGCAGCCAAGGGCATCGCCGACCGTCAAGGCGATGCGCTCAAGCAGGCCGTCGAGGCCGTCACGCAGGACCTTGAACAAGCCGCCACCAACGCCGGCCGCGCCTCGAGCCTGCAGGGACCAAGCGGCCAGAGTGCCCGGAACGAGCAACTCACGATCGCCCTGCTGCAGGCGCGCATGGCAGATGTGCGCGCCAGTGCGGCGTTGGCCGATGCCGCGATCGCCGACATGGCGGGCAAGGCCGGCGATGTGGCCGACGGCATCGAGTTCGAAGGCTCTGACCCGAGCGAGCTCGTGACCAGCGCGGGCACCGCGTACAAGAGTGCAAAGGAATCGATCGATGGCTGCAGTGCGACCGAGGAGTCGAAGACCGCGATGAAGGTTCAGGTCGACACCGCCATCAAGTCGCTCGAGAGCCCCGAGGACTTCGCTGCGGAGATGGCGGCCAAGGCGGGCATTGCCCTGTCGTCCGATGCCAAGAAGCCCACCAAGCGCCCGGCCCGTGCGAAGGCGGCCGCCTCAGCCACAGCGCCGCTTCCCGATCCGGTCGGCTTCGAGAGTGCCGAAGCGCTGCTCGAGGCGATGAAGACCAGCTACGACTCGGTCGAGGGCTTTGATCGCATCGCCAAGTGCATGTCCGGTCGCGATGCGACCTCGCGCCGCGATGGTCAGGTGCTCGGCACGCTGAGTTCGGCGATGGGGCCGCTGGTCGTGGCAATGAAGACCACCTTCGGGCCGGAAGCGCTTGCCTCCCTCGGCGAATCGACCGCGGGTGCCGCCGATGCCGCCAATGCCACGCTCTCCGACGTGACCGAGACCGAGGCGACCCTTGTCTCGGGTGCGCAGAACACCAAGCTCTTCAAGGACGGCGACGCGTGGTTCATCGATGTGGCTTCCATGCCGCAGGAAGCGATGAGCAACCCCATGATGAAGCAGCTCGGTGCGCAGATCGGCATGATCGCGGGGCCGATGCGTGGTGCAGCCGAGGCGGTTGCCGCCAAGGTCACCGCTGGTGAGCTTGCCGATCCAGGTGCTGCGATGCAAGCGTTTCAGCAGGCCATGATGGGAGCCATGATGAAGGCCGCCAGTGGCGCGATGGGCGGCATGGCGATCCCCGATGGTCCGGGCGGCATGGCGAATCCCCCCGAGAGCGAACAGGACGACATGCTTCCCTGAGTCTTACGCTTCAAGCCGCGCGAGCTGACGCTGCGAGGCTTGGCGCACGAGCTCAGGCTGCGCCGGATCGCCGGCGATCTCCCTGAGTTTCTGAACCAGCGCCTGTCGACCGGCCTCGCTGCCCCGACCGTCCATGATCGCGGCGGCCGCAGCGTGTACGGCGTTGCGACGCGCCATGTCGAGCGAGACCCGCTTGAGCGTGCCGGCCATGAACGCCTCGGTCCGGTCGGCCTCCGTCCATCCGAGCACCGTGAGCAGATCGTGGCTCGCACCACGGCCATCGAAGTCAGGATGGATGCCCGCAGCCCGGCTCCGCACCGTCGGTGCGTTGTGCGGGCAGACTTCTTGGCACATGTCGCAGCCAAACAGCCAGTCGCCCACCGAGTCCGCAAGCCACGCGCTGCCATCGCCGCGCTCCTCGAGCGTGAAGGTGCTGATGCACCTCGAGGCATCCACTGACCACGGCGTGATCGCCTGCGTCGGGCACGCAACGATGCAGGCCGTGCAGGTACCGCACGGGTCGGCGCCGACGCCCGGCTCCGCAGGCGTCGGCACAAGATCGAGCGTCGTCAGCAGTTCCCCAAGGAGGATCCATGACCCCAGACCTGGGGCGATCCCGAGCGTGTTCTTGCCAATCCTCACCACACCCGCGCGCTCAGCATGCTCCCGTTCGAGCACGGGCTCAAGATCGCCGCAGCGCCGGAACCCCTGCGCGGGAAACGCCTCGTCGAGCGCCTTGTGCAGCTTGAGCAGGCGCTTCTTCATGCGACGGTGGTAATCACGCCCGCGGGCGTAGCGTGCTGTGCGCCCGCGCGGTGCAAGGCTGTCGTTGACCCGATCGGGCCTGCCATCCGCGTAGCGGTCCGCCACCACGATCACGCTGCGAGCGCCGGGCAGCATGGTCGTCGGATCGAGCCGAGCCTCAAGCTGGTCGCGGAACCACTCCATCGGACCATGACGGCCCTCAGCGACCCACTCGCGAATCACGTCCTCGCGCGAGGACCGCTCGAGCCGCGTCACACCGACCGCAGCGAAACCAAGATCACGCCCCCGGGCCACGATCCACGCCGTGAGCTCGGGGCCGCCGCCGGGGATCATGCGCGCAGCCCAAGCAACGACGCCATGCGACTCGGCGGCACATCCGCGACCAAACCGCCCTGCCCCGTGCAGGCTGCAGCCGCCGCGTAACCCGAGCGCACCGCGCCCTCCATCGTGGCGGGCCAACCGGTGTCGGTCCAGTCGCCCGCGAGGAAGAGGTTCGGCACGCCACCGGAGATCGGATCAGGCACGGCCTTCGGTCGCAGGCGATCGATGCCCGGCACGCAACCGAACGTCGCGCGCTTCTCCTTCACCGCTCGCACAGCCACGGGTTCGAGGCCACGCGCGCGCGGCAAGGCCCACGTCATGTCGGCCAGGACGCGACGCACGATCTCTGCCTCGTCGATGGCCATCCACTCGTCGGCGCTACTGATGACTGCGTGCACATGCTCGCGACCATCCTCGCCTTGCTTGCGGAACAGCCACTGCGTCGCACGACCCGGCAAGACCAGGTGTGGCGTATCCATGACCGGATGATCGAAGAAGAGATGCACGCCCAGGATCGGGCTGAACGGCACGGCTTCGAGATCCCTGAGCCGGGCATCCGCCCGGCGCAGCGTGTCGCTGCAGAGCTTCGCGAGCCGATCGGGCGGCACGCTCGAGATGACCGCGCTGCATTCAACGATCCCGTCGTCGGTGGTCACGCCGGTGATGCGACGCCCGTCGTAGTTGAGCGCGACGGCGCTCGTCGACTCGCGCAGCTCCCCACCGGCCTGCACGATCGCCTCGCGCGCGGGGTCGTAGAGGCGTGCCAACGGCACGGTGCTGATGCCCATGCACGGGCTCCACGGATCCTGCAGGAAGCCGTCCTGGAAGACCTTCATCGCGTAAGCGGCGTCACACGATGCACTCGGCACGTTGCAGGCGCTCACGACCACGGGCTCCCAGAATCGATCGATCGCGGCTTGCGTCTGGCCCGTCTCGAGCAGGAATGCGCCGAAATCACGGCCCGCCCACTGCGCTCGGCCGTTGCGACCGAGCCGGATCATGCGCCACATGGCGCGCGCGATCGCGACCTTGTCACGCAGGTCCAGCTGCCGCATGCGCAGGAACGACCCCGTGAAGTGGCCCGGCGCCGGCCACCAGGATGGCTTCATCCGATCGGGATCCATCGGCGGGTTCGCCCAGAAGGTGGTGTCGTGCCACTCGATCAAGCCGTCCACGCCGAGCCTGCCGTAGAAGTCGATCAGGTTCGTGCAGCAACCCATGAGCACGTGCTGGCAATTGTCGAGCACCAGGCCCGTGCGGGCATCCTCGAAGCTCGTCGCCCGGCCGCCCAGCTTGCCGCGCGTCTCGATCACGACCGGCCGATCCCCCGCGTCCGCCACGCGCAGCGCCGCGGCAAGCCCCGCGATGCCACCACCGACGATCGCGACCGTGCGACTCATGGCACGCACGCCCCACCATGCCAGCCCAGTCGCGCACGGAGTGCCACCAGCAGTTTTCCGGCTGCTGGCAGCGCCACGCGCTCCTCGACCACGGCACGCGGACGATCGTTGATCCGCCGTGCGATGCCACCGTAGATCGCCGTCATGGCCCAGAGGGTAGGCCGGCACGACCCGTCGATCATGCCGTCCAGCGGTGCGCTCGCTCGATAGTGGGCCAGGCATCGATCAAGCTGCAACCTCATGAACGCCGTGCAACGCTGCGGATCGCTCCACGACAGCAGGCTCACGATGTCGAGCCCCG
>SYIB01000029.1 GCA_005798965.1 Planctomycetia bacterium | reverse complement strand
GCGACGTGAGCGGCGAGGGCGTGCAGCAGGCACTGCTCAAGCTCCTTGAGGGCACCGTCGCCAACGTCCCTCCGCAGGGCGGCCGCAAGCACCCCGAACAGCAGTACATCCAGCTCGACACCACGAACATCCTCTTCGTCTGCGGCGGATCGTTCGACGGCATCGAGGAGATCATCTCCAAGCGCCTCGGGCGCCGGAAGATCGGCTTCAACACCGACCCGATCGCCCGTGGTTCCCAGGAAGAGCGCCAGAGCGTGCTCGGCCAGGTCATTGTGGAGGATGTGCTTGAGTTCGGCATGATCCCCGAGCTCATGGGGCGACTGCCGCTGATCACGCCGCTCATGCCGCTTGACCGAGCGGCCCTGGTTCGGATCCTGCTCGAACCCAAGAACGCTCTGGTGCGCCAGTACCAGCACCTGTTCAGCCTTGAGGGCGCCCAGCTGGAGTTCACCCCTGCTGCGCTCGACCTGATCGCGCAAAAGGCCCTCGACCGCAACACGGGCGCGCGTGCGCTGCGTGCGGTGGTCGATGAGCTCATGCTTGACCTCATGTACGCCCTGCCCGAACTTGACAACTCGGGCGTGACGTACTGCATCAATGATGATGCGGTGCGCGCCGGTCGTGCCACGGTCGACAACATCCGTCGGCTCGTCCGCGAGAGTGCGTGATCGCATCGCTGCCGCCGGCCGAGCCGAACCCGCCTTCCAGCCGCCATGCCGATTGACCTCGTACCCGCTGAGCTCGCCCGCATCGCGCGTTGCTCGGCAGGAACCGCGCTTGGTGATCGTTGCGCTGCGTTCGTGGCAGCCGTGTGGCCAACGCTGTCGGCTGGCGGTGCGAGCTGGGCGGGCTTCTACCTCGACTGCGCGGGCGCGCCTGATGCAGAGCGCCTGGTGCTGGGTGCACGCGAACCCAAGCCGGCCTGCAGCCCCATTGGCGTGCACGGAGCCTGCGGTCGATGCTTGCTGTCGCGATCGATCCTCGTCGTGCGGGATGTGGCGTCGCTTGGCACCGGGTACGTGGCCTGCGACCCGCGGGACCGCAGCGAACTGGTCCTGCCCTGCCTGCGCGCCGATGGTTCGGCCTGGGGCGTGTTTGACCTCGATAGCTTCGACGTTGGTTGCTTCAGCGAGGCCGACGGTCGAGTGCTCTGGACGGCGCTGGTGGCTGCGGGGCTGACGGCCGCGGGAATGGCCCCCAGCGGTGCAGCGATTGGATCGGTCCGAACCGAGGTCATCTGAGTGTTATGGGCCGGGTTGGCATGGCATCATGCCAAGCGCCGCCTCTGCCGACCGAGCCTCTTGCGGCCTGCTGACCTTCCCCCTACACTGCTCGACTCGATTCGGAGAGCCACACCATGCCGCGAACCTGCCACTTCTTCGGTACCAAGACTCGCTCGGGCAACAAGCACACCATCCGTGGTAAGGCCAAGTACCTCGGCGGCATCGGCCTGAAGACGACCAGCATCACCAAGCGCACGTTCAAGCCGAATCTGCAGGATGTGCGTGCGGTCATCGACGGCAAGCCCGTCCGCATCAAGGCCAGCGTCAAGGCGATCCGCATGGGGCTCGTCACCAAGCCGGTGAACCGCAGCCGCACCTGGACCGCCAAGCAGAAGGCCTCGAAGGCCTGAGCAGGCTTCGGCCGCGGTCCCAACTCTGTTCGCGTTGGTGAGCCTCCTGTCAAGGGGTGGAAGCCACATTTCAGCACAAAAAGATGGTGAAGACATTGACCGCGCGGAAGCCCGGTCTATCGTCCCCCGTCCGCTCGGAACCTTGGCTCCTTGTGCCCAATCGCCTCGTCATGGCTGACGAGCGGGCCGGAGCAACACCTTCTCCGATGTGGACGGGACAGTCCAGGCTCGCGACCGGCGCTCCGCGAAGGAGTTGTGGGGATCCGGTCACGGGTGCTTGGTGTGTGCGTCGTGTGACCTGCAGCCCTTGGGCGTGCGGGTGGCAGGCTTTGGCCTGCGCGGTGTGCCTGTCCTGGTTGTGCAGCAGTCGTGTCGGGGTCGTGCCGGTGCCATGCGTGGTGCCGTCTGGTGGTTCGGCGTTTCGCCGTGTTGGCGAACTGTCCGAGGTGTTCGGTTGGTGGTCTGGTTGGGTCCGCGCAGCACGGATGCGCGCGTGAACAGGAGTCAACGTTGTCTGAGGCCTACGGCCAATCCAACGATCGCGACCGCGTGCTTGATGCCACGGACTTGGTGGCATTGATCGGCGAGTCCGTGCCGTTGAAGGCCAAGGGCCGCGAGCACGTGGGGCTCTGCCCGTTCCACGATGACCGATCGCCGAGCATGGCCGTGGTCACGCACAAGGGCAATGCCTTTTACAAGTGTTTCGCGTGCGGTGCCAGCGGGAACGCCATCGACTTCATGATCAACTACCACCGCATGGACTTCCCCGATGCGCTGCGCTATCTGGCGCAGCGTGCGGGCATCGAACTCCAGCAACGCGGCGGCGGCGAGTCCACCCGTGATGAATCGTCGGACCTTCGCAAGGCCATGCAGGTGGCGCTGCGCTTCTATCGCCGCGCGCTCGCTGATGCCGATCTGGGCGCGCCGTCGCGCGCGGTGCTCGATGCCCGCGGCATCTCGGCCAGCATGCGCGAGGCGTTCCAGCTCGGCGCGGCGCCGGCGTCCTGGGACCGCTTCGTGGAGCACCTTGGCCGGTTGGCCGAGCACGCTCGCACCAAGGATGAACTTCCCGAGCAGGGCGTCTTCGAGCGCTCCGGCCTCGTGCGCCAGGGGCAGCGAGGCCCGATCGACGGCTTCCGCAACCGCCTGATCTTCCCGATCCTTGATGAGCTCTCCCGCCCCATTGGCTTCGGTGCGCGCAAGATCGATCCCGAGGATGAGCCCAAGTACCTGAACAGCCCGGAAAGCCCCATCTTCCGCAAGGGTCGCACGCTGTACGGCATCCACGCCGCCAAGAAGCCGATCATCGACTCCAAGGTCGCGATCATCACCGAGGGCTACACGGATGTGATCGCCTGCCACGCGGCGGGCTTCACCAACGCGGTCGCCACGTTGGGCACCGCACTGACGCGTGAACACGCTCGCGTGCTGCAACGGCTGTGCGAAACCGTGATCCTGCTCTTCGACGGCGACGAGGCTGGGCAGCGGGCCGCCGACCGCGCGCTTGAGACCTTCTTCGCCGTCCCGGTCGATGTGCGCATCTGCACTCTGCCTGATCGGCTCGATCCCGATGACCTGCTCCGTCAACCCGATGGTGCGTTGCGCTTCAAGGCCGCGCTCGATGCGTCGGTTGATGCGCTCGTGCACCTCGTGGCTGGCTTTCGTGAGCGCCTGGCCGAGCGACCTGGGGCGGCGGGGCGCCAGCGCGTGATCGAGGAGATGTGCCAGCGGCTGGGCGCCATGGGCATCACTGATGTCCCTGCGCTGCGCCGTCGCACGGTGCTGCAGGAACTGTCGCGCGTCTGTGATGTGCCGGTCCACGAACTCGAGGCAGCCCTGCCCCGCCCGCGTGCTGCGGCTGCCGTGCAGTTGGGCAGTGATGGCTCTGGCCCGCTGCCGCAGGCACCGCTCGCGCCGGTCGAGCCGGTGCTGCTGAGCGGCCCGCAGTTCCGCGCCCGAAGCATGGCCGAGCGCGACCTGCTGGCTGTGCTGCTGGCGGCTCCTGAAGTCGCTGGCGAGCGCATCGCCACCCCCGAAGGCGATTCACTGCCGGTGCATGAGCTCTACGCGCCCGGTGTCTTCCTCGACCCTGTTGCTCGCACGCTCTGGACGGCCCTGCATGCCCGGCTCGAAGCCGGTCTGCAGACCACGGTGCAGGACGTGATGGCGGATGTCGGTGAACCCACGGCCAAGAACCTCGCTGCGCAGCTCTTCAGCAAGGGCGTGGCCCGGTGCGAAGCACCGGGCGGCGCGCTCGCACGTTTGACCGAGGCGGTGGCCGATATGGAGCGCGTGCTGGCGCGGGTTTCGGAGCCCACTCCGCAGGCGGTCGATGACCTGCGGCGCAGGATCGATGAACTCAAGGCCATCGGCCGTCGTCCAACAGCAATCATGCGCTCGGCGCGGGAGGACCGATGAAGGACCTTCTTGTGCGCGTGGCGCCTCGAACGAACACCCCGTGTGGCCCAAAGATCCGGGCCCATCTGAACCCCCAAACCGCCGGGCACCGGCGGCACCCGTCGATTGGAGCATGAACCGTGAGCATGATTGAACAGGAGTTTCCCCCCGTCCTCGCCCAGTTGGTCGCGCATGGCGTCACCCGCCGTTGGATCTCGTGTGAAGAGATCAACACATGCGTGCCTGATGAGTTCGTCGATCCGGACAAGCTCGACGAGCTGTTGCACCATGTGCGTGCGCTCGGCATCACGCTGATCGACGAGCCCGAGCGCCTGCGCCACGGCTGGCAGACCATGCCGGCGCCGCTGCAGACGCACCTCAAGTTCCAGCGTGACGACGAGAAGAAGGTCAAGCCGAAGGAACCCGGTGCCGAGGCGCCCAAGCCCAAGCCCAAGAAGCAGGTCGCATTCAGCTCCGACGAGCCGAACCTGGATGACCTCGAGGAGGATCTGCTCGACGAGGCCGAGGCCCAAGCTGCGGTCGAGCAGGCGCTCGCCGAGCAGGGCTCGAAGCGTATCGATGACCCGATCCGCATGTACCTCACGCAGATGGGCACGATTCCCCTGCTCACGCGTGAACAGGAAATCCGCCTGGCCAAGAAGATCGAGACCACGCGCATGATGTTCAGGCGCATGACGCTCGAGAGCGATTACTGCGCGCGGCAGGCGATCGACACGCTGCGACAGGTTGCTGCCGGCGAACTGCCCTTCGACCGCACCATGCGCATCTCGACTGCCGAGAGCAATGCCAAGGAGAAGGTCGACCAGCGCATCCGTTACAACCCCCAGACCGTCGAGAAGCTGCTCGAGCTGAACGACAACGACTGGAAGCTGCTCGAGCCGGGCAACCTGCCGGCTGAGAAGGCCGACATGCTCCGCGCCCGCATGCAGCAGCGCCGCCGCAAGGTCGCCACGCTGCTTGAGGAGTGCTGCCTGCGCACTGGCCGCATCCAGCCGCTCATGCGCAAGCTGCAGAACGTGAATCGCAAGATGATCGACCTGCAGCGCATGCTCGAGAAGGCCGATCGCAACCCCGAGCGCTACGACCCCGAGGACGTACAGGTCCAGCGCGACGAGCTCGCGGGCCTGCGCGACCTGGTCATGGAGGATCCAACCGACCTGCTCGACCGCTGCCGCACCATCGCACGCGTCTTTGGCGAGTATGAGCAGGCCAAGCGCGACCTCTCGGGCGGCAACCTCCGCCTGGTCGTCTCGATCGCCAAGAAGTACCGCAACCGCGGGTTGTCGTTCCTCGATCTGATCCAGG
>SYIB01000028.1 GCA_005798965.1 Planctomycetia bacterium | reverse complement strand
GGGATGCGGTTGCGGGTCTGCGAAAGCGTGACCGTGTGCACGTACTCGTGGCGGACCACGTCGAGCCAGTCGAAGAGGCCGAGGTGCTTCTTGCGGCTGCCCTCGCGAGGGACTTCCATCGCGATCACCGGGCCCGTGCACGCGGCGATCGTGTGGATCGCCGGCAAGCCGGTGAGCCGCACCCCGAACCACTCGTGGTCGGGCATGAGCTCGATGCGCGTGCGCCGCGACGGCTCGTGGCCCAGCCGCGAGCAGACCTCCTCATGCATCGCATCCAGCTGCGCAAGCATGCCATCGGCCATCGCATCATCGATGCCCGGCTGCGAACGCAGCGTGAAGTGGCGGCCCTCACGCACCGGCCACGGCGCCATGTCCTCGAGCAGTCGAAGGCTCAGCGTGGCCCCGATGTTGAAGGGATCGCGTTCGACGGCTGCCCGCAGCGCTTCGAGCGCGCGCGCATCCTCACCCGACTGCATGTCCATCAGGCCCAGTTCCATCGGGGGCTCGCTCCACTCCGGCGCACGGTCCCACGCCCGCTTCAGGAGCACCGCAGCGTCCTCGTACTGACGGCGCCGCGACAGCATGCGGCCCACCTCGAGCGGTGCGTGCGGGCTGCCGGGTGCCGCACGATCGGCATCGGCGAGGGCCTGCTCCATCGCCTCGGGGCGAAAGCGCACGGCATGCATCGCGGCCAGGTACGCGAGGGCATCGGGATGCGTGGGTGCACGCGCGAGCACCTGCCGCAGCATCGGTTCGGCGCCGTCGGCGTCGTCCTGCATCAGAGCCGTGCGCGCACGCAGGAGCGCAGCAGCGGCACACGCGGGCGAGAAGGCATCGATCGCATCGGCGATGGCCAGCGCATCGGCGCGTTCGAGCGCGCCCGCGCTGAGTTCGCCGCGCATGCGCCAGGCCTCCGCCAGGCGGGGGTGCTGCGCGAGCGCATCGGCCAGCGCCTTCCAGGCATCGGCGCGGTTGTGGCGGGCCGCGAGGATGCGCGCTTCAAGCAGCATCGCCTCCCAATCGGTCCGGTCGAGCGCCCGTGCTGCACCGAGCGCCTCGATCACGGCTTCGTACAGCTGCGGCGCCACGCGACCGGTCATCGACCAGGCCTCGAGCGCCTCGGCCTTCGCCAGCACAAGGTCGCGCTGCCCCGGTGTGCGCACGACCGCCGGCATCGGCTCGGCCATGAGCGGCTCGAGCGCAGCGCGTGACTCGGCCAGCTTGCCCGCACCCGCGAGTGCAAGCCCCTTGAGCGCCGTCGCGCGCGGCGTGGCATCCTGGGCAAGGGCCTCGAGTGCGCGATCCCATGCACCTTGCTCCACGAGCGCGCGAGCACGGATCACCGCGGGCACCGATGGATCGGCGAGCGCGGGCTCATCCCAGCGCCATGCCCACACGGCCGCCTCGGCCGCGCGCAGCGGCGTGTCCAGATCGCCCTGCTCCCACGCGCCGTAGCGCACACGCAGGTCCTTGAGCGCATCGGGTGTGGCCGACTTCGAATCGAGCGCGGCTCGACTCGCCGCCGAGCGCGGGATCATGGTCGGATCCGGGCGACGCGCCTGGGGCGCCGCATCCTGGGCATGCACAGCCGTGGTCACGATGAGCGCAGCCAGCAGCAACGCTGCACCAATCACGACGACCGATCGGATCACGATGCGGTCTCGCGTCATGGCTTGAGCGGACGGCGATCGACCGTCCATCCTTGCGGTGGTGCAGGCAGCTCGACGAGCGCCCGGTCAGCATCGTTGAGTGGCCCGACCTCGACCGCGCGCAGTCGCGCGATCGTGCGATCGCCCTCGGTCGAGTCGCGCACCACGGCAATCGGCAGCGATGTCGCGCGGTCCCACGCCACGATGAGCTGCTTGGCATCGCGCGCCGCAGGCGTCGAGGGACGCGGCACCAGGCAGAGCACGTCGCTCGCCGGCAGGTCCTTCCAGAGCGGGCTCTCGGGAAGCGTGGTCGACGTGACGATGTAGTTCGCGAGCACCTCGCTGCGGCGAGCCCCCACCGGCAGGGCCAGCGGGCCCTCGCCCGGCTGCAGCGGATCCATGCTGGCACCATCGGCCACGAGCTGCCGCTCGATCTGCTGCTTGCGCGCGTCGTCACGCTCGATCAGCCATCCATCACGGTAGAGAAAGAGCCGGCGGTCTTCGCTCGCGCGGCCGGTGCCATCGATGAACTGGTCGATGCGCAAGGCGATCCGTCGCGCGGGTCCCGCGGATCCCTGCAGGACGAGGCGACCCCGACGACGCTCGACCTCATCGGTGAGCGCATCACGCTTCTCGATGATCACGGTGCACGCCATCGCATCCAGTCGCGCGCCAGCCGCTTCGGCTGCATCCAGGATGCTCTCGATGCCATCGCGTGCTGTGCCCGTGGGCGCTGGCTCGGCGAGCGTGCCACTGGTGGCAGGTGGTACCGGTGCCGCGTGATGCTCCCCGCGTTCCGGGGCTGCGGCCGGTACCTGCGGCAGATCCTGCCGCGCCGAGCACGCCACGGCCAGCGCCAGCACCACAAGCGCGTGCCTCGTCACTTCGACTCCTCGAGCATGTCCATCATCGGATCGCTGCCCGCCGCGCCGTCGCTCGCCTCTTCGGCAGCGCTGCCGCGACCCACGGCGTTGACGATCGTGGCCAAGACGACCACCAGGCAGAGTCCCGCACGCCACACCACACCGACGATGGGCTTGGCGCCGCGCAGGCACGGCTTGCAGACCCGCAGCGCAAAGAACGGGGACAGCAGGATCGCTGCCCAGTGCACTGGGCGCACCTCGCCGTAGTTGTACGCATGGCCGCACAACGCAAGCACGCAGGCGATCGCGGCCAGCGTTGCAGCGGCGGCGGCAGTCCACGGCACAAGCTCGCATGCGGCATCGGCCGGGCAGGCCGCGCCGGCGGGCTCCGCGCTGAGCGCCACCGGGTGCGACGAGGCAGCAGCGCGCAACCGAGCCGCCTCACGCAGGTTGAGGACGCCGCTCACCATGCCGAGCCCCGCGAGCGCTGCGGCCACGGCAAACGCCATCACGCCCAGGCTCGCGAAGTTCGCCAGGATCATGAGCACGCCAAGTCCTGCAAAGACGATTGCGGACATCATCGCCATGCCCACGCTGCACGCATCGCGCGCCACGGCGGACCAGAGCAGCCCCACCAGGACGATCGACCCGAAGAGCCCAGCCTGGATGTACGGATTGCTCGCGGCGAACACCACGAACTTCCAGGCCAAGCCGCCGAGGATGACGCTCACGATCAACCACTGCACCCACCACGCCGAGCGCATGCTCGCCACGATCGCTCCGACGATCGCCGCCACGCCGACCGCGTACGGAAGCACATGCCAGCGCTCAGCGAGCGGAAGACCAACGGGACCGGCCTCGAGCAGGAAGCTCGCGATGAAGGCGATCGACGCCGCCATGGCCTGACCGACCTGCGCTCGGCGCACGGCCTGCTGGCGATCATGTTCAGCTCGTCGCGCCACCGTCACCACGCCGAAGCCGCCCACCGCCATCCCGGCGATCGCCGGCAGCAGCAGGACCTTCACGAGATAGAGCGCAACCTCAAGCAGCATGCCTCACTCGGCCTTCGTCTCGTCGGCCTCGAGCCCGATCACCAGGCGCACCTCGTCACCAAGCGCCTTCGGCGGCTTCTCGATCCCCCACGTCATGCCGAAGTCGCTGCGCTTGATCGTGACCATGCATTCGAAGCCGACCTTCTTGCCCGTCGGTCCCTTGCCCACGCCGGTGACCACGCAATCGACCTGCACGGGCTTGGTCACGCCATGCAGCGACAGGTCGCCGGTCAGCGTCCAGTGGCGCTCGGCCACGCGCGTGCCGCCGGTCGAGCTGAACGTGATCGACGGAAACTCCTTCTCGTTGAAGAAGTTCGGGCCCTTCAGGTTGTTGTCGAGCTTCTCGCTCCCGGTATCGATGTTCTTCAACTCAGCCACGGCCTTGATCACGGGCGCGGCCGAGTCATCCATCGGCCACGTCACGCTGCCCGAGAGCGCATTGATGCGGCCCCAGAACTGCCCGGCCTCCAGGTGCTGGATCCGGAAGAGCGCCATGCTGTGGACGGGATCGAGCGTGAGCTCCCCCGCGGCGGCAGGTTGCGCGCGCACCGCCTCGGCGTTCGCCGGAGCGCTCCACATGGGCCGCGATGCAGCCGCAAGCAACGGGACGGCAATCAACGATGAAGCGACGATCAGGGTGCGCATGCAAGCCTCCGAGGGGTCAGAGGATCATACGGAGCGTTCCTGCGCTGGATCATTGCGCCCGGGCGAATCACGGGGAACGGTGCACTCGGTCACGTCGGCATGATGGGTCCGCACGAACCCGGCAGCGCGTCAGGGTGCCAGCGCCTGGTGACCCACGATCTCAAGACCGAAGCCGTGCAGTCCGGGCCAGGCGCGCGGATGATCCGTGAGCAGGCGCAGTCGCGACAGGCCAAGGTCACGCAGGATCTGCCCACCGATGCCGTACTCGCGTTCGCCCATGGGCTGCGCCTTGCCGCCGATCCCCGATGGCCGGGTGAGGTCGGGTGCGTTCACGTCATCGCCGGCAGCGCGGCGAATCGCGTGCAGGCGCGATCGAAGGCTGTCATCGGTCTCCTCGGGGCGCAGGTAGACGAGCGCACCGCGCCCGGCCGCGCGGATCGCGCGCAGCGACGCGCGGATCGTCTCCTGCCCGCTGCGATCACCCGCTGCAGCGGCACCGAAGATGTCACCGAGCACATCGCGGCGATGCATGCGCACGAGCACGGCCTCGTCGATCGGTGCCACGGCGCCGTCGGCGCCGGGGATCCCGACGCCGCCATAGGTCAGCGCCAGGTGCGGCTGCGGATCGATCGTGCTGTGCCAGGCGAGCACCGTGAACTCGCCCTCGGGCGTCATCACGCGTTCACCCGTGACGGGCTCGATGCGGCGCACCAGGCTCTCGCGGCGCAGGCGCCATTCGATCACCTGCTCGACCGAGCACATCTTGAGCCCGTGCTGCGCGCAGAGCAGCTCAAGGTCCGGCACGCGGGCCATCTCGCCATCCTCGCGCACGACCTCGATGATGCACGCCGCGGGCCGCAGGCCGGCGAGCCGGCACAGGTCCACGCTGCCCTCGGTCTGGCCGGTGCGCACGAGCACGCCGCCGTCGCGCGCGCGCAGCGGGTTGATGTGGCCCGGTCGCACGAAGTCATCCGGCCGCGAGCCTGGGTCGCACATCAGGTGGATCGTCTTGACGCGGTCGCGCGCGCTGATGCCCGTGCCCACGCCGTGCCGCGGGTGACCATCCACGCTGACGGTGAAGGGCGTCGCACGCAGGCTCGTGTTGATCGCCGCCTGCGGCACGAGGTCCAGCCGCTCGCACGATGCACCGTCGAGCGCCACGCACAGGTAGCCGGCGCCCACACGGGTCATGAAGTTCACCTGCTCGACCGTCAGGGACTCGGCCGCACACACGAAGTCGCCCTCGTTCTCCCGGTTCTCGTCGTCCACCATGACCACGATGCGGCCTGCGCGGAGTTCGTCGAGGATCTCGGGGATGGGGCTGAGCGGCATGGGAGGGAAAGCGTAGCCGCGAGCGTCGTACGATCGCGTCATGCCCATGCCAGCACGTCGCACCAGCACCCGATCCACCACGTCGAAGCGGACCGCGAAGCCCGCGGTCGCCACGCGCGCGCCCAAGCTCACCCCATCGCAACGCGCCATGATGCAGCGCTGGTTACTGGAACTCACCGACCTGCCTACCGCCGCAGGCCGTGAGCACCGCGTCATGGCATGGATCGACCAGTGGCTCGCCGCGCGCGCCGACCGGCTCGCCGTCGCGCGTGACGATGCAGGCAATTACCTGATCACGCGGCGCGATCTGCCACGCGGAGGGCAGCAGGTGCTCATGACGGCGCATCTGGATCATCCGGCGTTCGTGATCACGCGCATCGAGCGAGGGCGCGTGCACCTGGAGTTCCGGGGCGGGGTGCTCGATGCCTACTTCGCCGGAGCACGGCTCGATGCGATCGATGCGGGCGATGCACACCATGCGCTGCGCATCGAGCGTGCTGACCTCAAGGCCACGCCCTTCAAGACCGTGATCGCCGTGCCCACCGGCACCGCGGCCGCCAAGGCACGCGCGCTGCAGGATCTCGCCGTGGGCGACATCGCCCGCTGGCGCTGGTCAGGTTCGCGCGGAGCCGAGCGGGCGCATGTGGCCACGCACGCCCTGCCCGCGCTGGTGCCGGGTGGGCGCACGCGGCGGACATCGGTCCTGCGCACGCACGCCTGCGATGACCTGGCGGCTGCGGCGATCGCGCTGGCGGTGCTCGATGCCACGCTCGCCCGCAAGGACATGGCGCACCTGGGCCTCGTGCTGACCGTGGCCGAGGAAGTGGGCTTCATCGGTGCGATCCATGCCGCGCGCAACGGCTTCCTTCCCAAGCGCGCGCTGCTCCTGAACCTTGAGAACTCGCGCAGCTACACGCATGACTCGCCCATCGGCGCCGGTGCGATCCTGCGCATCGGCGACCGAGCCACGGTCTTCGATGCGGGCATCGTGAATGCGCTCTCGGCCGAGTTCGGGCGGCTCGCCAAGGCAGATCCGGACTTCCGTTGCCAACGCAAGCTCATGCCCGGCGGCTGGTGCGAGACGACCGCCTTCGGCTGCTACGGCTACCGAAGCGTGTGCCTCTGCCTACCGCTGGGGAACTACCACAACATGGAACGGCTCGAGCGCGTCGAGGCAGGCTCGGGCCCGGCGCGCATGGGTCCCGAGTTCGTCTCGATCGACGACTGCTCGAGCCTTGCCGCCATGCTGCTGGTCGCGGCGTCCATCCTCGCCAGGCCCATCGCGTGGGATGGCAAGGCGACCATGGAGACGCTGTATGCGCAGAAGAAGCGGGTGCTGACCGCGCAGACCTAGAGCGCGCCTCACTCCGGACAGGGCCCCCACTGGCCGATCAGGAATCCCAAGTCGATGCTGTCGACCACGCCATCCGCGTTGATGTCGCCGCGTGGAGC
>SYIB01000246.1 GCA_005798965.1 Planctomycetia bacterium | reverse complement strand
GGCAGGGCGCTTCGTACGTGAGCGCGCTGGGCGGGATGGGGACGACCGAGTGGAAGCCGGTCGGCGAGCTTGCGAACACCAACGCTGACAAATAGCGTCGTTGGCGCACAGGCCGCCACGCGCCTTGCACGCGCGCCGGCCGTGGAAGATCAACAGGTGGCTCACCAAGCACCAGTCCTCCTGCGGGATGAGCGCCATCAGGTCGCGCTCGACCTTGACGGGATCGTCGTGCTTGGTCAGGCCGAAGCGCTTGGCAAGCCGGCCCACATGCGTGTCGACGACCACGCCATCGTTGATGCCGAAACAATTCCCAAGCACCACATTGGCGGTCTTGCGCGCGACGCCGCGCAGCGTGAGGAGGTCCTCCATCGTGCGCGGAACCTCGCCGCCGAACCGCTCGCAGACGGTCGTCATCGATTCATGCACTGCCCGCGCCTTGTTGCGCCAGAAGTTCAGGCTCTGCAGGAATGGTTCGATCTCGGTTGGGGTCGCGCGCGCGTAGTCGCGCGGCAGGGGAAAGCGCTTGAAGAGCGCCGGCGTGGCCTTGTTCACTCCCACATCGGTTGACTGCGCCGACAGGATCGTGGCCACGAGCAGTTCGTGCGGCTGGCTCCAGGTGAGCTCGCAGACTGCATCGGGATAGCGCTCCTTGAGGGCAGCGAGCAACTCGAGCGCACGGGCGCGCTTGGCGGGGCTGGGCCGTGGCAAGCGCTGGGTCATGATCCCGCCCGCCGCGGTGCGGCATGCGCCAGCGCCACGGCACCCGCGGCGATCGCGGTCAGGCTCGCTGCGCCGTTGAAGCGCTCGGCCCAGGGGTGCAGGGCATCCATCGTGGTCTTGAGCGCGAGCGCTCCTTCGCGGTTGCCAGCGTGGACGGCTGCGTGCCATGCCGTGCCAACCGCGACAGTGCGCGTATCGAGCACGTGGCTGGCGGCCGTCATCACGCCTGCAGCAAGGAGCAGCGCGACTGTCCAGGTCGGTCGGTGAAGCATGGACTTGGCCAGCAGCACCAGCGCGACCGGTGCCATCGCGAGCTTGACCCATGCCATGATCGCGAAGGCCGTGCCGGCAACCTGACCCGCCACGAAACTGCCCGAGGCCGCGGCATCGCCCGCGAACCAAGCACCGGCAGCGGGATCGGCCGCCCCCATGCGCTTGAGCACCATGAAGGCTGTGATCGCCACCAAGGTTGGTGCTGCGCACGCCATGCACCAGATGCACCAGGTCACACTTGCTGCCAGCACCGTTCGGTTCATGCACGAAGGGTACGCCGCTACGCTTGCGGTGTGCTGACCCAGCTCACCAGTGCGATCCCGGAACCGAGCGTGGCCATCGAGCATCTTGGCCTCTCCTTTGCCGATGCTCTGGCATGGTGCTCGACTGCTGGTGCGCATGCCGTGCAGCTCTCGGCCACGATGCCGCAGACCCGCGTGCGCACGATGGACCGGAGTGAGCGCCGTGGGATCGGTGATGCGGTGCGTGCCTCGAACGCGGCAGCAACAGGGATCGACTGCATCCTTCCGCCTGAACACTTGGCTGATCCTGCGCGTGCTGACGTCGCGGCGCAAGCGCTTCTTTCCGCGATTGAATGGGCGGAGCTGCTCGGTCGTCTCACCGTCACGACATGGCTGCCCGCAGCTGATGGCCACGCGACGGCACTCGCCGTGCGCACCGCGGTGATTGCCGAGGCGCAGCGCCGCGGCGTGACGCTGGCGGTGCTCAGTGGCGGGCACGACACCGATGGCCCCGCCGCGATTGCCATCGATCCTCCGGTGCTGCTGGCCGCGGGCGAGTCAGTCGACGCCGCGTGTGCACGGGCCGGGTCACGCCTGGCCGGACTCCGATTGGTTGATCTCTTGCGCAGCGGTCACCGCGGGCCGGTGCTTCAACCCGGTGATGCGCGGCTCGATGCACTGGCGTTGGCCGCGACGCTGGCCACGATCGGGTTCCGGGCGCATCCGGTGATTGATGCGCGGGGTTGGGCCGACGCTCCCGCCGGCATGAGCGCTACGCTCGATCGCTGGCTGGATCGACCCATGGCCGCTCGAGGGGCCTCCCATGCATGAGGTGATTGGAATCGGCATCGATCTGGTGGATTGCGCGCGCATCGAACGCATGCTTGGCGATCACGAGCAGGCCTTTCTGGACCGGGTCTACACCGCAGCGGAGCAGGCCTACTGTGCGCGCTCACGCAACCGCATCGAGCGGCTTGCTGCCCGGTACGCGGCCAAGGAGGCCGTGCTCAAGGCGATCGGTACCGGCATGCGGGATGGCATGAGCTGGACGGAGATCGAGGTCAGCCACGACCTCCTGGGTGCGCCGGGGGTCCGCCTGACGGGGGTAGTCGCACACACGGCGTCTGAGCAGGGCGTGGTTCGACTGCACCTTTCGCTCACCCACGCCGGGGGCCTGGCCATGGCGCAGGTCACGGCGATGGGGCTCGTCAGGCCAGCCTGAATCGCTACGATCCCACCATGCAGCGCCGTGGCAAAGCGACCCTGTATGAACTCATGCGCAGAGGCGTAGGCGATTCCACGCCATCGCGCCCATCCGGAGCGGGCTTCTCGCTGGGCAGCGGCGCGATCGAGCATCGTCGTCCATGGAAGGGTTGGATCATCATCGGAGTGCTTGTTGCCGTGGCCGTTGTGGTCGTGGGCATCGTGATCCTGCGCGACGGTGCATCGAACGATGCGGGATCGAACGCGCTGCCGCCGGCGGCACCAAGCAACACGACCCCGTCATCGCCGTCGGCTGCGAAGGGCGCGCCTGCGTCCGCGCCCGCGTTATCCCAAGGGAAGCCTGCGCTCCCGGCAAACGCTGGGGGGGAGCCGCGCAAGGCCGGACTCAATTATCTGGTGGTCATGACGGGTGCCGCGGCGCCGGCGGGGGAGCTCGCGGGGTTCCTGCGCAGCAAGGGGCTTGATGCGTGGCAGGTTTCCGGCAATAATGCCGGACTCTCCAAAGTGATCGTCCTGCCCGCGTCAACGACCGGGTCGGACCAAGCCTCGGAGGCGCTGAAGGACGAGGTCAAGGCCGCCGGTCGCCTGTGGAAGGCAGCCAAGGCGGGCAACCCGGACTTGAGCGACTGCTACTACGAGAAGTACAAGGGCTGAGTCCCGCGCACGAACGACTGAAGGAACACGACCATGAGCATCCACCCGAGCCTCAAGACAAAGTCCGGCGCCCTCGCGCAGCACCGCAACGTGCTCACGCGCACCGAGCGCATCGCCAAGCTCAGCGCCGAGGAGCGCTTCAGCATGGAGAAGAACAGCGCGCTCGGCCTGGTCAAGGTGCGCAGCATCAAGGCCGCCGCAGGCAAGAAGAAGGCCAAGGAAGGCGAAGCAGCAGCCGCCGATCCGAAGGCCAAGGGCGGCGCCAAGGCCGCAGCTCCGGCCGCCAAGAAGAAGTGAGCCCCGGCTCCCATCGCTAAACTCCTCGCGCCCCCGGCATCCACCGGGGGTGCTTCGTTTCGGAGACCCCATGAGCCACCCACTCGAACACCTGATCTCTGATCGTGCCCGTGGCATGCAGCCCAGCGGCATCCGCCGCATCCTGGAGTCGGGACTCAAGCTGCAGAACCCCATCAACCTCAGCATCGGCCAGCCCGACTTCCCGGTGCCGGAGCCGATGAAGCAGGCCGCGATCGATGCGATCCGCAACGATCGCAACGGCTACTCACTCACGGTGGGCGTACCTGAATTGCTCGAAGCGGCGTGGGCGCACATGGGCCGCGACATCGGCTGGCACAACGATGGGTCGCTGGGACTCTTCATCAACTCGGGAACAAGCGGCGCGCTGCTCTTGGTCGCCATGGCGCTTCTGGATCCGGGCGATGAGTTCGTGATGCCCGATCCCTTCTTCCTGCACTACCCGCAGCTGTGCCACATGACCAACAGCGTGCCGGTGTACTGCGATACCTACCCCGACTTCCGCATGACGGCCGACCGCATCGAGCGGTGCCTCACGCCCCGGACGAAGGCCGTCCTCATCTGCAGCCCAAGCAACCCGTGCGGCACCGTGCTCAACGAGGCCGAGCTGCGTGACATCGTCGACCTGTGCAAGGGCCGAAACCTGCAGATCGTGAGCGACGAGATCTACGACGAGTTCGTCTTCGGCATGCCCGAGGCTCCCAGCCCGGCGCGGTTCTCGAAGGACGTGCTCGTGATCCGAGGCTTCGGTAAGACCTACGGCTGCACCGGCTGGCGGCTGGGCTACTCCGCTGGCCCGATCCACCTCATCCAGCAGATGACGAAACTTCAGCAGTACACCTATGTTTGTGCGCCCACGCCGCTCCAGGTGGCCGCTGCGCATGCCTACGACTGCGACCTCTCGGGCGCGCTGCGGGCGTATGAGCGTCGCCGCGACATGGTGCTCAAGGCGTTCGATGGCGTCGTCGACCTGCCCAAGCCCGAGGGCGCGTTCTACGCCTTCGTGCCGGTCCCGGAACGGCTCGGCATGACCGGCACGCAGTTCTGCGAGAAGGCGCTCGAGCGGCGCGTGCTCGTGGTGCCCGGTGGCGTCTTCAGCGGGCGGGACACGCACTTCCGCATTTCGTATGCGGTCAACGATGCCCAACTCGCCGAAGGCCTGCAGATCCTGCGCGAGTTGATGCTGGGGAACTGATCGAGCGCGCTGCCGTGCGCACGGCGGCCAACCAACCGCAGCACCCATGAACGACGACGCCCCGGCGCGAAGCCGGGGCGTTGCCATTGGTTGGACTGTCGTTCGAAGGCCCGATTGATCGGGCGATCGATCAGTTCTTCTTCGGGGGCTCGACGCCCGCCGCGCCGCTGCTCGACTGGAGCTTGCGGTTGGCGTTGAAGGCATCGTCAGGCGCCTGGACCTGCGCCGCAGGCGGCTTGCGCTTCTGGTCTTCGCGGATTGCGGTGCTCGACGATCCGCCGCCGCCGCACGCGGTCAGCATGGATGCGCCGAGGATGCTGCACAGGATGAGGGTCTTCTTCATCGGTGGACTCCTTGGTTGGGGAAACGATAGCAGAAAGACGACGCGGAGTCAGCGCTGGTTCACGCCAAGGGTCGCCGGAAGATCGCTCGGCGACAACCACCGCCACTGGGTGTGGAAGGTGTCGTCGTTGTCGGCCACGCCCACATTGACGCCACTGACTCCCCTGAGGAGATCGGCGGAGATCACGCACCGCGCCGACCAGCCCTCGGTTGAGGGCACGCGTTCGAAGGTCGGGCCGGTGGGTGCGCCAAGCACCGAGCCGGTTGATGGCTCCCAGGTCCACGACGCCGGTTCACCATGGCCGTGCAGGCGGATGGCCAGGGCATCCACGAGGGGATTCGTGGCCCGGTCGCGGCGCTTGGTGGCCGCGGGGAACGACTCGGCCAAGCGGTCGTCTGGGACTCGCACTGTCAAGACAAGCGACTCGCCCACACGCTCGGCCGTCAAGGTTGGTGGCGCGTCGTCAGTGGCGTACGGAGTCCACTCCCACTCCTCGAGCGGCATGGGCGAGCCGCCAACGAGCACCCGGGCGATCGGCAATCGCCGCCGCACGGCGACCGGCACGGTGCGGCCCTTGGAGTCGGTGAAGCTCAGTTCGACCACGGCCTCGGGGGCACGGAGCGGT
>SYIB01000245.1 GCA_005798965.1 Planctomycetia bacterium | reverse complement strand
CATGGGCGCCGATGGATCAGCGACGACACCAACCTTGCCCAGGCCGACCCACAGCGTGACGACGAAGGCCAGGAGCGTGACGGCCGAGTAGCCCCAACCGGGTCCGCGCGCGCTCAGGCGCATGAGCTGCACCTTGAGCAGGCTGCCGCCGCCGAGGACGAACGCCATCGCCGCGAGGAGGTTGAACCAGTCGGTGACGTCGTTGGCCCAGCCCGTGGCCATCGGCAGGAACGGGCTCACGAGCATCGTGAGGCCGCCGACCAAGCAGATGAGCAGCGCGATTGAGCGGCTCACGGCGCAACCTCCGCTGCGGGTTCGGTGACCGTTGCCGGCGAGAACGCCTCGATCGTGGCCATGGCCACGCCAGCCGCGAGCGCCAGCGCGATCAGGGCCTTGGCAATGTCCTGTCCACGAAGCGTGCCCAGCTGGTCCGGCGCGCCGCTCAAGTAGGCGCTGGCCGCGAAGAACTCCTCGCCGATCAGCGTGTAGTCGCAGCTGGCGACGAAGAACGGGAGCTGAGCGGTTTCCGCGGTGCCCGCAATCTGGATCGCGCCGATGGCGTTGCCGTTCTCGGCCAGGATCAGGCTCTCGGCGAAGAAGCAGCCCATGTAAAAGCAAGCCGCGGGCTTGTCGCGCGCCATCGCACCGGCCGCGTAGGCGGCGTAGCCGAACTGCTCGTCGGTGATGTAGCGGATGCGCTCGGGGTCATACCAATCAGGCTGGCCCACCTGCAGCGCCGCAGCCTGCACGCTCTCGCGCGCAGCCTGCATCACGAGCGATCGGCTCACGGGAACATCGAGCGTGGCGTCGTACTGCGCGGCCGTCCCGGCGACACGGCTCAGCACCGTGATCCCCGCGACCGTCATGGGGTTGTCCATGTCCTGGATCCCCGGCACGAACAGGATCGGCCGCCCCATCTCGGTGGCGCGGCCAACGGCTTCTTCAACGGCCTCAAGCCCCGCGATGCGGCGGATCTTGGGCACGCTGCCAGAGCGAGCCGCCACCATGCTGCCGATGATGCACGCGCAGGTGGCCGCAAGCACGACAAGCAAGAGCACCTTGTCGGGGTTCAGGAACGATGCGTCGGCGCCGAGCACCATGCGCGGAGCCTAACGCGGGCACGCTGGCTGCGCCGATCGCGGAGGGAATCACTCCGCGATCAACTCGACATTGGCGCGAGGCACGGTGACCCGCTGTCCATCGGCGAGCACCACCTCGAGCACTCGGGCCTTGGAACCGGATCCGAGCACCGCCGGCTGTTCCGGGAGCGCAGCCACGGTGCCAAGCGCGCCGAACCACGGATCGCGGATCACCCGGACCGGCGTGCCGATCAAGAGTTCACCTGCGGTCGCCCCGCCGCCAGCAGAGGCATCGCCGGCAGCTTCATCGGCCAGCGGAATGACGATTTCCGGCCGCATCACGCCAGCACGGATCTGGGTCGCCCCGTTCAGGCTTGCAGTGTGGCCGATGTGCGAGACAAGCAGGTCATGCGTGCGCGAGGCCATGGCGATGTCACCGAAGCCCTCGGTCACGACCAGCGTGATCCCGACCTTCTCGCTGCCCGTGATCGCCACGCCCAGGTCATGGCCCAGCAGCGCCTTCAGGTCGGCATCATCGATGCCACCGGAGACGATCGCCGCCACACCGACCTCGATCGCCCGTCGGATTGCGTCGATCGTCATGCGTGCACCACCGATCAGGATGCACCCGGCATGCTCGCTTCGGATCGATGACGCCTCGAGCTGCTCGTCGGCGCGGGCGCACCCGACCGCGATGGGACCGTACGCCTCGCCACCGATGCCGAAGATCCCCTGCACCAGCGCAACATCGTTCTCGATGACCGCGCCCTCGCTGCCGAGCACCTCGACCACGCGGCCGCTGGTGAACGCACGCACCTGCACCGGCTGCGCGGCACCGCGGATCATGACCATGCCGGTTGAGTCGCTGGCGCTCTCGATGGTGCCTGCGGCCGTTGCCTTCACGGTGACCTTCATCATGCCGAAGATCCCCTTCGACTGCGCGATCGGTTCATCCTTGGCGATGGCGGAACCCACGGGCTTGAGCAGGAGCCCCGGCACGTCGCGCGGCGCGCACGAGAGCAGGTTCGACATCTTCATCGGCGTGATGTCGCCCTCGAGGTCGGTTTGCGCAACAACATCGGTGGCGGCAACGCGATCACCCACCTTCACGGTGATGCGGCCGGTCAGCGGCAGGAGCCGGCGCGCGCGGTACCTCACGCGTGCGCTCACGGTCAGTCCAGGTGTGTAGGCCTTGGCCATGGTCGTCTCCTCAATCAGGGTGCAGTTCGAGTGCCTTCGCCCACGCGGCAACCAGCCGTCGCCCATCGGCCCCGCTCGGCATGGACAGCGGACGGCCGCGGCCATCCAGAATGAGCCCGACGCTCCCACCGCGCACCTCGCGCTTGACAGCCACGCCGGGACCAGCGCCGACATCGAAGCCGCGCTCCGGCATGACCTCGACCTGGGCACGCTCACTGATGCGCAGGAGCTTCATCTCCTGCCCCATGAGCGTTCCCTCGGCACTGCCGCCCTCCCATCGCGCGCTCCAGCGCATGACGGGCTTGCCCGCGACCGCGGAACCCGCCGGCGCAATGCACGTGCCGAGCATGACCAGGCAGTCGCGCTCGAAGACTTCCATCGCCGCACGCTCATGCACCGTCGCCAGCACACCCAGGTGCGGCATCATGAAGATGCTGTCCTTCGCGAGCTCGGTGAAGCCCTCGGGCTCGAACGCGTCGATGAGCATGGCCGCGGTCTGCTCCATGCGCGGGGCGTGGCTGAGCACGCCGCCGCTGGCCACGAGCAGGTCGAGCTTCATGCCGCTCACGAGCGAACGACCGCCCTCCTGCTGGCTGAAGGCGTCGCCGACGGTGCGCTGCTGCTGCACGCCCTTGAGCTCGGTCGCGAATGCCTTGTGCTGGACGTAGGCCAGCCGCAGGGCCTCGCGGCTCACGGCCTGCTCGAATACGAGCGCCTCGTGCGTCTGCGGGATCGTGGTCGGCCGGATCATCTTGTTCTTGACTCGGTTGCGCAGCTCGCGCTCATCCATGTCCAGGTGCACCCAGCGCAGCACGCTGTCCATGCCGGCCTCGGCACAGACGTTGCTGATGGAGTAGCTCATGCCCAGGTTCGCGCTCACCGTTCGGTTGAAGGTGCCGTCGAAGACGCTGAAGACATCGGTCGTCGCGCCGCCGATGTCGACCCCGACCACGTTGATGCCGCGCCCCTTCGCGATCGCCTGCAGGATGTCGCCGACCGCACCGGGGGTCGGCATGATGGGCGCATCGGCCCACGCGATCAGCCGGTCGTAGCCGGGCGCGTGCGCCATCACATGCTCGAGGAAGACATCGTGGATGGTCTCGCGCGCCGGGCCCAGGTTCTCGCGCTCGAGCGTCGGGCGCAGGTTGTCGACGACCTTCAGATCGAAGCCCCCGCCCGCGAAGGTGCGCTCGATGGCAGGCCGCGCATCGCGGTTGCCGGCGAAGATGATCGGCAGGCTGTACTCGCCGCCGAAGCGCGGTCGCGGCTTCGCGGGCGCGATCAGCTCGGCAAGCTCGGTCACCTTCTTCATGTCACCGCCGTCGGTGCCGCCAGAGATGAGCACCATGTCGGGGCGCAACTCACGGATGCGCTGCACCTGCTCATGCGGTCGGCGGCGATCGTTGCTCGCGATCGTGTCCATCACGATCGCACCCGCACCGAGCGCCGCGCGCTTGGCGCTCTCAGCAGTCATTTCCTTCACGACGCCCGCGACCATCATCTGCAAGCCGCCTCCGGCGCTGCTCGTCGAGATGTACACGTCGCACCCGTCGGCATCATCCGTGGAGGTGCGGCGCAAAATCGTGCCGTCATCGTTCACCAGCCGCCGTCCACTGAGTTCCTGGAGCTCGGTCACGGCGTTGGTCACGCCAAGCGTGACATCGGCGAAGGGCGCCTCGACCGTGGTCGGTGCCTCGGCCCGGTGCGTCTGGCGGTAGACGCCATCCACGCACTCGATCAGGATGGCCTTCGTGGTGGTGCTGCCGCAGTCGGTGGCGACCACGACCTTGATGCGGCTCGGTTCCTTGCGCATGGAAGGCGAAGGCTACGGACTCGGCTGCGCGCCGCAAGGCGCGTCCGGAGCGTTATCGCTCGGATTGAGGAGGATTCCCCTGGCGGGCCTCGATCGCCAGGCAGATCGCCTCGACGCTGCCGCGCCGCTCCAAAAGTGCCGCGAGCGTGGTGAACGAGCTTGGATCCCGGACGACCGACACGAAGGGCGTGAGCGCATGCATGGCATTGGCCCCGATCGCATTGAGCGGACGGAATGACTCGAGCGCGAGGAGAGCTGGTGTCGTCATGCCACGACGCACGACCTCATCTGCGATGCGCGCCACGACTGCCGCCTCGGCATCGTTGAGCGTGGCCGGCCCGGGCGGCTCGACCGCGAAGGCATGCCGAAGCGCCTCGCGCCAAGATGGCTTGGCATCAGCCATGCTCCGATGTCTCCATGGGTGCGCGCGATGCCATCCACCATGCGTGCCAGGCTCGCCAGCCCGGCAGCACGCGTACACGATCGACTTCGGCGATCCCGGGCAGATGGAAGGAGATCGCTCCGCGGCCGGACACCCGGGCGAGCGTGACCCCCTCGTTGGCCACCGTGAAGGCCTCGACCATTGTCCAGGGAAGCTGGCGACGCTTGAATGGACCGATGCGGGCGATGCCCTGGGCATCCATCGAGCAGCGGCACCCGGCCCAGCCCTCGGCGGTCACCGCCGCCAAGCCGACCGCCGCTAGCGCGCCCACGAACCACTCCTGCGCAGCCATGCCGGCCGCCACGGCCAACGCCACAATCACGACAGCAAGAAGCACGCGCCGACCGGGTCGCT
>SYIB01000244.1 GCA_005798965.1 Planctomycetia bacterium | reverse complement strand
GCGTGATGATCGCGATGGCACTCGCCTGCCGGCCCGCCCTGCTGCTGGCCGACGAGCCCACGACTGCACTCGACGTCACGATCCAGAAGCAGATCCTCGAGTTGCTGCGTGGCCTGCAGCAGTCGACCGGCATGGGCATGATGCTCATCACGCACAACCTTGGCGTGGTCGCTGAGAACGCCGACGTCGTCTGCTGCGTGTATGCAGGCCGCGTGGTCGAGTACGCGCCGGTCACCGAGCTCTTCGATCGCCCGCTGCACCCGTACACGCGCGGTCTCTTCCGCTGCATTCCCGGTCTGTCTGAGCTGCGCAACAGGTTGGTGACCGTCGAGGAAGTCGTTGCCGACCCTCGCGAGTACCAGGGGCTTCGCAGCGAGGCTGGCCCGGTAGTCCCATGGTGGCCGTTCATGGACGAATCGCAGCGTCCTGCGCTCGAGGATCGATCAAAGCCCTACACGCTCGTCGAGGTCAGCCCCAACCGTTGGGTCGGCTGCTGGCGCACGCCCGAGGTGGCGCGCAACCCGAGCCGGCCGCCGCGCATCGCGCCAGCGTAGGGTGTCGAACCCGACGCGTGACGCACCAAGGCGCGTCCACGAGGCGCCAGGTTGCGCGGTCTGTCGTGCCGCCGATCAACGCCGCCCATCAAGGCCTTGGATGACGCCGCTTCAGTGACCGGTGCTGCCGAAGCCGCCCGTACCGCGTTCCGTCGGGGACAGCTCCGCGACGTCCGCGATGTCAGCGCGCGCGACTGGCGCGAACACCAGCTGCGCCACGCGCATGCCCGGCTCGACCGTGAAGTCAGCGCGACCCAGGTTGATCAGCGCCACCATCACTTCGCCCCGGTAGTCGGCGTCGATCGTGCCGGGTGCATTGGGCACCGTCACACCATGCTTGGTGCTCAGGCCGCTGCGCGGGCGGACCTGCGCCTCGAAGCCCTCGGGAATCGCCAGCGCAAACCCGGTCGGGACCAGCACCACGCGGTTGGGTTCGAGCAGCATGGGCTCAGTGATCGCTGCATGCACGTCCATGCCCGCGGCAAGGCTCGTCTGGTAAGCGGGAATGCGTGCGAGCGGCGAGAGCCGCTTCCATTCGATGCGCACGGGCAGGTTCATGAAGGAATCCTAGTCAGCGGGACGGAGTTGCCCACGAGCGAGCGCGCTGCGGCGATCAGAGCCAGCCGAGGGTCGACAGATCGAGCGGCTCCTCGCAGGCGAACGGTTCGCCTGACTCGGCACCGATCCTGCTGCCGAAGTAGGTGTCCGCCGCCGCGATCCACACGGGCAGGCGGCGGTTCGCTGGATTCGCACTGACCTGGCTGGCATAGCAGGCGATCGCGCGCTGCTTCACGTCGGCAAAGCCAGTCGTGTCCACGATGAAGTCGGGCTGCGGCACGATCCGCAGGTGTGTGGCGAAGAAGTGCATGTGCCAGCGCGGGTAGCAGGGGGTTCCCGGCAGGTCGGTCTTCACGTACTTCGCTTCGAAGCGTGCGTCGCGAACGAGCGCCGTGGCGGCGATGTGATCGGGGTGTGCATCGCGGGGATACGGCGAGAACACCACGTCCGGCCGTTCAGTTCGGATGATCCCCGCGAGCACGCGCCGCGAGGCGAGGTCATCGCGCAACTCGCGGTTCACCAGCCCGGCGTTGAGTCGCCGCACGCCAAGCACCGCCGTGGCCGCTTCGGTCTCTTGCGCGCGGATTACGCGTGAGCCGAAGGGTGTGGGCTCGCCGTCGGTCAGATCGCACACCGTGACGCCATGTCCGTTCGCAACGAGCTTGGCGATCGTGCCACCCATGGCAAGTTCGGCGTCATCCGGATGCGGTGCGAAGACCAGGATCCTCATGGAGGCACCGTATCCGGTCCGATCGCCGCGAGCGAATCAAGGAGATCCCGCGCCACCTGGGTCGCCACGGCAGCGCACGCTTGGACCTGATCCGTGGCTCCGGTCGCGGTCGCGTGACGGAGTTCCCGCCACGCGCGGGCAAGAGTGGCCAGCCGTGCGCGATCCGCCACGAGCCAGGAGCCATCGTGCGTGGGCGCGCCGAGCGAGCGGATCAGCGCGCACGCATCCGGTTCGGGCTGCGGCAGCGAAGTTCCGATCCGGGACTGCACGACGGCCACGAACTCGGCCAAGGGCAGTTCGCGTTCGACGGCTTCCAGCGTGCGTTCACACTCGTCCCATTCGCCTTCCGCTGCCGCGGAGCAGGCAAGGATGATCCGAGGTCCCAGCGGAGCGATCGTGGTCGCAACGCCCTCCGCGGACGGGCACCATGCAGCCCAGCGTGACAGGCATGCGCTCGTGGCGAGGACTTCGGCATCATCAAGCCCCAGTCGGGCAAGGCGATCGGCCTGGTTCATGACGCGTTCGAGCACGGCCATCTCCCTGACCGATGACTGCTCCGGTCGACCCAGCGATGCTGACCACTGGGCTCGCGTTCGATCGATTCGCGCTGCGAGTCTTTCAGCCCTCGGTCCAGCGACCATGGCGACCGCCGACTGCGGCTTCCGTAGTTCGCGCTCGCCCGGCAGCTCAAGCCATCGGTCCAAGCGCTGCGTCAGCGCGATCACGGCAACACGAGCCGCCTCACGCGTGCGATCCAGCCTGAGTCCATCGCCCGCCCGCTCAGCCGCGCGCAGCGCAGCCTGCTGTGCGCGCGTGCCCAGCGCGGACGCGCGACCGATGATTGTTGCAGCACCACCGAGCAGCGACAGGTCCTCGGCTGCCCGCTCGGCTGCTGCGATGGCTCCTTCAGGGGGTTCGCTCCCCGCACCGTCCGCGAGCCACTGCACGAGCGCGGTCCGGTCCTTGCTGCTGCGCCTGAAAATGGCCCCCATCAACTGGGGCATCGAACCCGGCAAGCCATCCGCCTG
>SYIB01000243.1 GCA_005798965.1 Planctomycetia bacterium | reverse complement strand
GTAGTCACGCAGCACGGTGCCGGTGCAGCTGATCGTGTCGAGGCCCTGGCGGATGCGCTTGAGGCTGAACGCGCAGGCCGACTTGGGATCGAGCGTGTGGAACTCCAGGCCCTTCGTGTCGTGCAGCGGCAGGTACGCCTGCACCTTCCGGATGAGCTCGGCATCGTGCGGGCGCTTGGCATCGAGCCAGAAGACCGCCGGCAAGCCGCTCGCACGGGCTCGCGTGACGGCAAGCTTGACCCAGTCCTTGATCGCGGCGTCCGTCGTCACGCAGGCGCGCCAGATGTCGCCTGGCTCGACCGCGTGCTGCATGAGCACCGCACCCGAGGCATCGACCACGCGCATGGTGCCGGCAGCCTTGAGTTCGAAGGTCTTGTCGTGGCTGCCATACTCCTCGGCCTTCTGCGCCACGAGGCCCCCGTTGGGCACGCTGCCCATGGTCTTCGGGTCGTACGCGCCATGCGCCTTGCAGTCCTCGAAGACCGCCTCGTACACGCCGGCGTAGGCTCGGTCCGGGATCACGCACTTGGCATCCTGCGTCTTGCCCTGCGCGTTCCACATGCGGCCGCCTTCGCGGATCATCGCGGGCATGCTTGCGTCGATGATGACGTCGCTCGGTACGTGCAGGTTGGTGATGCCCTTGTCGGAGTCGACCATCGCGATCGCGGGTCCGCCATCGAAGACGGCCTTGATGTCGGCCTCGATCGCGGCACGCTCGGCATCCGGCAGCGTGGCGATCTTGGCGACCAGGTCGCCGAAGCCGTTGTTCACGTCCACGCCAACCTTGGCGAGCGCAGCGGCATGCTTGGCGAAGACCGGCTTGAAGAACGCCTTCACCGCATGGCCGAAGATGATCGGGTCCGAGACCTTCATCATCGTCGCCTTCATGTGGATGCTGAAGAGCGTGCCATTCGCGCGCGCATCGGCGACCTGCTCCTCGAGGAAGCGGACCAGCGCGGCCTTGCTGATGAAGGTGCCATCGATGATGTCGCCGGCACCGAGCTTGATGCCGTCCTTCATGACCTTGGTCGAGCCATCCGCACCCACGAACTCGATGCGGGCGGTCGTCGCGGCCGGCACCGTCACCGATCGTTCGTTGCCGAAGAAATCACCACCCGACATGCTGGCGACATGCGCCTTGCTGTCGGAGCTCCAGGCACCCATCTTGTGCGGATTGGCTCGGGCGTAGTCCTTCACGCTGCGCGGTGCGCGACGATCGCTGTTGCCTTCACGGATCACCGGATTGACGGCGCTGCCCTTGATGCGGTCGTAGCGCGTCTTCGCATCCTTCTGGGCATCGGTCGTGGGCTCATCGACGTAGTCAGGCAGCGCATAGCCCTGGGACTGCAGCTCCTTGATCGCCGCCTTCAGCTGCGGCACGCTTGCCGAGATGTTCGGCAACTTGATCAAGTTCGCCTCGGGCGTCAGGCAGGTCTTGCCGAGCTCGGCCAGGTCATCGGCCTGCCGCTGCTCCGGTCGCAGGCACTCGGGGAACGCCGCGATGATTCGCCCTGCGAGCGAGATGTCCTTCACCACCACCTTCAGACCGGCCTTCTGCGCGAAGGTCGTGACGATGGGCAGGAACGAGTAGGTCGCCAGCATGGGCGCTTCGTCGGTGTAGGTCCAGATGATGGTGTTGGCGTTCATGGGTGGTCCTTCCTGCGGCGCGATCTGCGCCGGGTCGGGCAGTGTATGAGGAGGCAGGGCTCCTTGACATCATGAAGATCGCGTCAAGGACGGTGTCGGCCCCCGCCGCCAAGGCCACGGAAACGCCCTCATTCCTAGGATGACACCATGATCAGAGCCGTCCTCGCCGCCCTCGCGCTGGCCATCGCCCTGCCCGCTTGCTCAAGCCTGGACAAGGCTGACCAGATTCGCGCCCGCGACGAGAAGCTGCCGGTGATCATCACGGCCGCCAACATCAGCGTGCCCAACGCGATCGACGGGGTCACGTTCCTCGTGTCGTGGGCGAACACGTCGACCAAGACGATCAAGTACGTGAAGTTCGAGGCGCAGCCGTACAACGCCGTCGGCGACCCGGTCCGCTGCGATGTGCGCAAAGCAGGCCGCCGCGAGTTCACCTGCACGGGGCCCTTCAATCCGGGCTATCCCGACGGCAGCATCTTCGATGGCTTCAAGTTCCGTCATGCTTGGTACAACGGCTCGATCCGCTGCGTCGAGATCGTGGCGTGCGAAGTGATCTACATGGACAATTCCAGCGAGATCTTCCAGGAAGCGGACCTGCCCAAGATCTTCGCAGCGGGCATGGAAGCCAAGTGCATGGTCAAATGATCGCCATGACCCCCGCCACTGCCACGGCCTTCAAGGGCCTTCACGCCGCTTCGCTCGCCCCCGCCGCGCTCGACCTCAAGACCAAGGAACTCATCGCGCTCGCCTGCGGCGTCAGCCGGCTGTGCGACGGGTGCATCGTGCACCACACGAAGGCGGCCAAGGCAGCAGGCGCCACGCTTGCCGAGATCCAAGACACGCTTGATGTGTGCGTGCTCATGGGCGGCGGCCCAGCGACCGTCTACGGCAAGAAGGCGATCGAAGCCTTCAACGCCTGACCGCGTCGAGGCGAACCTAGGGCGAGCAGCCAGTCAATCCGGGATCGGCGTGACCTGCGTGCCCTGCGCGTGTGCCTCGCGCACGGTCCAGTCGACCGCGAGCGTGCCTGGCTTCCCGGCAGCCGCGGCGGCCGGCACGGTCACCAGCCACTTGAGGATCCCCTGCGGCTTCTCGTCGGCCACGTACTTGGCATCGGTCGCCAAGGCCGGCGTGACCTTCGGCAGCTCGACCTTCACCTGCTCGTTGCGCGAGACCGGCATGCGGTCGTAGACCTCGATCGTGGCGGCCATAGGCAGCGTGTTCACGAGATCGATGCGGTACTCCCATTCGGTCACGTCGCTCTTGCCGAACATGCCCTTCTCGGCCGTGCCCTTGCGCACCAGCTGTCGCTTGGCTTCGATGCGGCGATCGGTGCCAAGCCAGAACGTCATCTCGCTGCCAGCCGAAAGATCGGGGAGCTGCGTACGGCCGACCGAGTCGCCACCAAGGAAGACGGTGATCGGGCCCGACAGCAGCTGGTAGGGCGACGAGTTCGCAGCCGTCGCCTTGATGAAGACCGCGGGGTCGGCCACTGGCTGCGCGACATGCACGAAGGTCGGCGACAGGTCGATGGTCGCGATGCGCTGCGTCCGCGCCTTCTGCGCGTCGCTCGGGATCGTGACCGAACGGTTGATCGGAAAGTTCGCAACCGTGCCCGACTGCACCGCGACCGCATCAGAGAAGAGCGCCTCGAAGGCCTCGTTCTTGTCGTACTCGGCGTTGCCGGGATCCATACCGGTGGTGCCGAACGGTCCACCTTCGCCGGGCTTGCCACGAGCCTTGCGCGCCATCGGTGCCGCATCCACCATCGGCGCCGGCGCGGCAGTCGCCACCATGCCGCTCGTGATCGGCGGCGGCACGAACACATCGACCACGATCGGCGACACGCCGTTGGGCTGAGCCCGCTGGGTCGGCTGTGCGGTCGAGAGCGTGAGCTTGATGTTGTCCCACGATTCACCGGTGTTCTGCAGGATCTGCGCGTCGTACTCCAGGCTCAGGCTCTTGGCTTCCATGTCGGCCCGGGCGGCGTACTTCGGCGTCCACGTGGCATCACCCACGAGGTAGCGCAGCGTGACCTCGGCAGGCGCGGCGCTCGACTTGCCCAGCGTGACGATCGCCGTGCGTTCGATCAGCGTGCGGCCACCGAGCGCGTTGACCTTGGCATCGAGCGATGAGGCGAGCCGGTGGTTGGCGAGCGCCTCCGCATCGAGCGCCGTGCGCTCGGCGATCAGGTCGCTGCGCGCCTTGCCGAGCCACTCGACCTGTGCAGCCAGCGCCGCGGGATCAAGCGACTTCGAGCCGAAGTCCTTCGCGCTCTCGGTCGCCGTCTTGGCAGCGATCGAGTTCAGCAGTTCATTCTGGTGCACGAGCCGCTGCGCCCGCAGCGCGAGCACCTCCCCCGCTCGCTGCGCCGCCTCAAGGTCTTCGATCGCCTTCTTCAGCTCCGGATTCGAGTTCGCGTCGTTGGGCAACCGCGTTGCCTCGAATCGCACGTCGAGCAGCTTGGCGCCGCCCTTCGGTGCGTTCACCGTCGCCTGCACGCTGTCGGCATCGATCGCAGCCGGCAAGTTCGTGAAGCGCAGCTCGAAGAGCCCCTCGCGCTCGGGTGCGGCGGCCATGCGCGAGACCATCGCGCGGCCCTGGTAGAGCGTGACCTCACCGATCGGTGCGGTCGGCGTCAGGGATTCCAGCTTGGGTTCCTGGGCGAGGGCGACCGAGGCGGTGAGCGACAGGATGAAGGTGGCGGCGTACAGCATGGTGTGGAGGGTACTTGGGTGCGACATGGGTTCTCGAGCCATGGCCAGCCGCGGAGACCTGTCCACGCCTTCTCCCCTGGCCGCGCAGCTCACGGCGCAGGCAGCCGCAGCAGCACGTCGTCGCCCTGCCGGAGCACCCAGACCCGGCCTTCAGGCCGCTGCTCATCCGTCACAGTGAGCGGCTTCCCCGTTCGAGGGTCCATCGGCACAGTCGCTGCGAAGTCGGGCACGAACTCGGCCACGGATGCAGGCGCGGTGCCGCGCTTGTGGCGCCATCGAG
>SYIB01000242.1 GCA_005798965.1 Planctomycetia bacterium | reverse complement strand
TGCGCCGCCGACTGATGAATGGCCGCAACACCTCCGATCGAAGGATCGATGCGCCCCGGGTGGATCACCACCGTGGCCGATCGCTCGTCGCCGGGGCCCGAGACCATGACGGCGGTCCGTGGAGCATCCAAGTCGAGCTTCGCCAGCTGCACCAACAGACGATCGAGATGGCGCACGCCACCTGCAGCCGCCATGGCCACGCATGGCAGTCCATGCACACGGAGGCTGACCTCGTGACCGAGCACGATCGCGCTCGAGGCGAGGCTCGCGGCCATCGTGATCGCCTCCTCCTCCCGCTGCCGTGCATCGACGCCAGACGCCACACGACCCGCCAGCGAGGCCGTGGGTTCCGACAGATTGAGCACGAGTCGCAGGCGCGGGTAGCTCGGGCTGGCGCGCTCGATCACCGCCAGGTGCTCCCGTGATGCCGAGCGCCGCCACGCCACATCACGAAGGCTGGTCAGTTCGGGTGCATCGCGCACACCGAAGAACTCCTCGCCGTGACCGGGCCGGGATGCTGCACGCTGACCGGTGGGTCCTCTGTCCAGGAGCGCCCGAAGCCGCGGCGCGGGCACGCGCACGACGCGAGGCAGCACCGTGATCGTCGCACGCTGGCGCCACATCACGCGCTTGCCAACAAGCCCGAA
The DNA here is from genome assembly GCA_005798965.1 of Planctomycetia bacterium. GTDB lineage: Bacteria > Planctomycetota > Phycisphaerae > Phycisphaerales > SM1A02 > SYIB01. Next base: position 17,284 of record SYIB01000242.1, on the reverse strand, counting down.
CGGGAACGACGACTGCGCAATCAGGTCGACGAGCTGCACCTCACCACGCCGCTCGGGCCACCATGCAAGTTCCACCATGGCTCGTTCGCCCGGCCCGACCGAGACAAGCCAGCCCTGCGACGGCCCAAGCGCAGATTCCCGGATCGAGACCGCGAACGCCGGCCAGATCCAGGACGCATTGCGCACCTCGTATTGCAGCACCAGCGGCTTGCCTACGCGCGCATCGCGCGGCACGAGCCGACGGACCCGGAGCGCCATCATCATCGCACCGCTGGCCAGCCCACTGACGACGATCATGCCGACCGCGGTGCCGATCGCCCAGATCAGGAGGTTGGACGGCCGCCAGACGACCGCCATGACGAGCACCAGCACCCCGATCACGAAGATGAGTCCACCGAGCGCCGGCCGGTAGGACAGGCGCCGCCTCATGACACGCGTTCGGGCGCAGCGACCGGAGGCGTCATGTGCCCTGCTCCGGAGCGGTCTTGGGCAGTTCGTCGCGCAGATGATCGATCGCCTCCAACAGCGTCTGGCAATCACTCGGACGGAACGATCCACCCGGCAGATCGACGCTCCACCCGCTGACCGCCTTGCGATCGATGCGATGGTGCGACCCCGGTTCGAGTTCGGGGCGCGTGCGCGGGCGATCGACGAGCAGACCATCGACACCATCGCCGTCGAGATGATCGACGCGGTACCACGTCTGCTCGATGCGATCATCATGGTCGGTGCCACCGACGGGTGCCTGCACCATGAAGTGCTCCTGTGCCAGCGCGCGCCATGCCGGCGCATCGGCGCGGGCCAGCGAAGCGAACGCCGTGGCGAAGAGCGGAAACGTCCGCTGGGCCTGCCGCGCATTCGCATCGACCTCGCGTTGCGCGAGGTAGAGCACGGCGTTGCCTTCCTCGATGCGCTGCACCGCATCCTGCGGCCAAGTCCACGCCTTTCGGAACGCCCCGCGCTCGCTGGCCGCACACACGGCCACACGAGGTGACTTCACATGATCGATGCCGATCGCGGCGATGCGATCCCGCCACGCCCGGCTTCCCGCATGCGATGCCTCGATGAATCGATCTGCCTCGGCAAGCGGTACGAGCGCGACCACCATGCCGTCGCCGATCTCGATGGGTTGGCCCGGCAGCGGCAAGTCATCTTCAAGCAGCAGCGGCACGAGCGTATCCAGCACCATCTCGGCAGCCAGCGCATGCTCGACCGGCACCTCAAGGAGCTCGAGCTCGGGTCGACCGATCCGTCCCAGACCGACCGTGCAGATCGCGACGTGAGAGGATGGGACATCGGCCTGGTCACTCACCCCGGGCAGGCGCACGATCCGCCACATCAATCGATCGATGGGCACTGCATCGGCGGCCAAGACTTCCTGGTCCAGTTCGGTGCGTGGCACGAACTGGCCGGTCGTCACGTCGAGCACGCCAGCGGCATCGGAAATCGAACCCGCGAGGAGATTGAGGAGCTGGAAGTACTCATTCGGGCCCTCGTCGCCATCGAGCTGAACCTGCAGCCGGATGACCCACGGGCACGACGCGGCCTCGCCCAGCATTGCACGCCACGAGTCATCCACCTCCAGTGCCTTCTCGCACCAGAGCGCGACGGGGTTCTGCACGCCATCGATCGCGCATTCGAGGGCCCACGTGAGCTCGCCCTCGCCGAGGTCCATCTCGGAGCCGACGGGTTCCGATGCGTCCATCCACGCCGTCAGCGCAGCGAGGATTTCGGCGGCTGTCGGTGGATCGGCATGCGGCCAGAAGGCCACCAACTGCAGCGGTGTCGGCTCGAGCTCAGGCCAGGAGCCCGACGGAACTGGTGCGTGGTCACCGGGCTGCTCGTGGTCCATGGTGCTACGGTACACCGCCACGACCACGACCCACCCATGAAGGAACCAGCACACGCCGAATCCGAACTCGAGCCCCGCCCATCGTCGCCGTGGCTCCTCGCCTCGATCGGATCGGCGGCGCTGATCATGGGCTTCTCCTGGTTCGGTGGATTCATCAACTGGCACGATGCCGTCACGCCGCCGTTCGATGGCTCGCCGGCGCTCACGCTCTCCACCTTCAAGCCGCACGGCACGAAGGCCGCGCACGCGGTCTGGGTCCTCCCTGATCGTGCACTCTGCATCGGCCCCTACTCCGCGGCGACATGGACGGCACTGCGCGCCGCCGCATTGGGGGCAGCCGTGCTGGGGAGCCTGCTCGCCTTTCGTGGCGTGCTGGTCCGCTTCGTGGGATGCACGAGCGAGGCCGCAGCAACCCACACCGCGCGGGAAGCCCCGCGCTTGCTTGCATGGTGGATCCTTCCCCTGCTTGGCCTGTTCATGGCCGGCGCCATCCTTCCGATGGATGCACCTCGGATCGCCGGACTGGTGTGGGTCGGCCTGATGAGCGTGGCCTGGCTGCCGTGGCGCATGGCCCGAGCGGCGCGCCGGACCGGACTCAGTGGGGTCCTCGGTCCGACGCTCGTCCAAGCACTGATCGGCGTGGCCTGCTTGGTCGCCGCTGTCCTCGCCGGGGGCGCGCTGGTGACCGTGCCGGCGTGACCGTGTTCGGGCGCAGCCGGGAGTCGGCAACCGTCCGACCTCGACCGAACTCGGCGAAGTCGCCACGCGTTGCTCCAAGCGCGGGCGTACAGTCCCGCTGCCCGGAATTACACAGAACCAGGAGAACACCGTGGATCCACTGCGTCAATTGATGACCGTCGTCCTTGCCCTGCCCGTCGTGGCCTGTGCCGCCGTGGGCCCCCAGCAACCCGCCGATGCGAAGCCAGCCGAAGCGCCCGCTGCCCAGCCCGCCCCCGCGGCCGCTGAGACGCCGAAGGCCGATGAATCCGAGGCCGAGATCAAGAAACTGCGCACCGAGGCCCAGCTCCGTGAGGAGCAGCTCTCGGCCGAGCTCGCACGCGTTCGTGCCGAGAAGGCCAGGCTTGATGCGGCGATGGCGCTCAATGCCTCGCAGCAGGCGAAGGCGAACGAACCCGAAGCGACCCGCTTGGCTGCGATGCAGCGCGACGCCCAGCTCCGTGCAGCCACGCTTGACGCGGAGCTCGCCGCTGGCAACGCCGAGATGGTCCGCATGAAGGCCGAGCAGGATTTGCTTGACATGCGCCACCGCGTCCAGCTGGCCAGCATGCGCCGCGAGCAGGAAGCGCTCGCCGCCACGAACGCGCTCACCGCCGAGAAGCGTCGCGCCGAGCAGGCGCGCCTAGCCGACGAGCAGATGCGCGTCGACATCGAGTCGCGCACGATGGCCGGACGGCTGGCCCAGCGCGACGCCGAGCAGAAGATGCGCGAGGCGGTCGACGTGCTGCAGGCCTATCCCGAGCAGCCCTTCAAGGACGGCGTGATCACCGTCAGCGACCGGCGCATCTCGCTCAACGGCCCGATCGTGAGCGGATCCGCCGACTATGTCTGTGACCGCATCGACTGGTTCAACAACCAGGACCGCACCAAGCCGATCTTCATCGTGATCGACAACTCGCCGGGCGGCAGCGTGATGCAGGGCTACCGCATCGTGAAGGCGATCGAGACCAGCGACGCCCCGGTGCACGTGATCGTGAAGAGCTTCGCGGCCAGCATGGCCGCGACGATCGCCACGCTCGCTCCGCACAGTTACGCCTATCCCAACGCGATCATCCTCCACCACCAGATGTCGACCGGCATCTCGGGCAACATGACCGACATCGAACAGGAAGTGAAGATGGCGCAGGAGTGGGAGCGCCGTCTCGCCGAGCCCATCGCCCGCAAGATGGGCATCTCGATGGCCGAGTTCAAGGAACGCATGTACAAGGCCCGCAAGACCGGTGACTGGGAGGAGTTCGCCGACGCCGCGGTCAAGCTCAAGTGGGTCGACCACATCGTGAGCGAGATCCGCGAGGAAGGCATCCGCCGCAAGCCGGGCGACGCGCCGCCCGCACCAATGTGGGGCATGTTCGGCGTCAGCATGAAGCAGGACGAGCAGGGCCGGCCCTACATGAGCCTGCCACCGCTCGACCCGTACGACTGCTACTTCATGGTGAACCCGCGCGGCTTCTACCGCATCGAAGGCCGCTGAGCCCGTCCCGACCGTGGACCAACGCAGGGCGGTGCCGCACGGCGCCGCCCTGCTTCATTCCTGCGCGCTTCAGAGCACCAGGTTGACCATTCGGCCCGGCACCACGATCACCTTGCGCGGCGACTTGCCCGCCAGGTGAGGCAGCACATCGGGATGACCCAGGGCGATCAAGTCGACCTGCGCAGCATCGGCCTTCGTCGGCACCATGATGCGGGCGCGGATCTTGCCCATGACCTGCACGGCGATCTCGACCTCGTCGTCGACCAGCATCGCCGGATCGGCGATGGGCCATGGTGCCTGCACCACGAAGCCTGCTCCGCCCAGCTTCGCCCAGAGTTCCTCGGCCGCGTGCGGCGCGAAGGGGGCGAGGATCCGAACGAATCGTTCGAGCTGCTCATGGGTCAGACCGCCGTCGGCCGGGTCCTTCATCTCCTGTGGGCGGGTCGCGGCGTTGACGAACTCGATCATCGAGGCGATCGCGGTGTTGAACGCCAGGCGATCGATATCGCCGGTGACCTTGTGGACGGTCCGGTGCAGCACGCGCTCGATCACCGGGTCAGCCTGGCGGGCGAACAGCAGCGCACCCGTGCGTTCGTCGACGGCGAGCCGCCACGCACGCTGCAGGAACCGATGCACGCCAGCGATGTCGCGGGTGTTCCAGGGCTTGCTGGCCTCGAGCGGGCCCATGGACATCTCGTACAGCCGGAAGGTGTCGGCGCCGTACTCGGCGATCACGTCATCGGGGTTGATGACGTTCCGAAGGCTCTTGGACATCTTCGCGATCACCTGCGTGACCGGCCCGCCACCGCACTCGTGATGGCCGTCGTCGCGTTCCTCGACCTGGTCGACGGCGACGAGGCTTCCGTCCTCGCGTTGGTACGCGTAGGCCGTGAGCATGCCTTGGTGGAAGAGCTTCCCGAAGGGTTCCGGCGTCCCCACATGACCGAGGTCAAAGAGCACCTTGTGCCAGAACCGTGCATACAGCAGGTGCAGCACCGCATGCTCGGCACCGCCCACGTACAGATCGACTCCACCTGCGTGAAGGCTCCCGTCGCTGCGCTGGCTCTGGAGCCAGTAGCGCTCGGCCTCGTTCGACAGCATGCGCGATCCGTTCGCTGGATCGCAGTAGCGCAGGTAGTACCAGCATGAGCCAGCCCATCCGGGCATGGTGTTCGTCTCACGACGGACCGGTGTCTGGGGCGGCAGGATGGAGGGATCAACGCCCGCCTCGCCAGCCGTCGTGTTCACCCACTCGGTGGCCTTGCCCAGCGGCGGCACCGGCACATCGCTCTCGATGGGCTTGTAGTCCGCGAGTTCAGGCAGCAGGACCGGCAGTGCGCCCTCCGTCACCGGATGGTGCCGGCCAGTCTCGTCATAGACGATCGGGAACGGCTCGCCCCAGTAGCGCTGCCGGCTGAAGAGCCAGTCGCGCAACTTGTAGTTGACGTGACGTGCACCGCGGCCGGACCTCATGAGCCAGTCGATGACCGCGGCCTTGGCCTTGGTCGTGTCGAGGCCATTGATCGAGAGTGCCGGCCCGGCGCTGTTGCATGCCGTGCCGTGGCCCGAGGTGGCCGCGGCTCCATCGAAGGCCTGCCCCGGGATCTCAACAACCTGGCGGATGGAAAGGCCGAAGGTGCGCGCGAAGTCGAAGTCGCGCTCATCGTGCGCCGGCACCGCCATGATCGCACCGGTGCCGTAGCCCATGAGCACGTAGTCGGCGGTCCAGATCGGAATCGACTCGCCCGTCGCGGGATTCACGGCGCGCATGCCGGTGTCCACGCCGCTCTTCTGCTTGGTGTCGGCCTGACGATCGACATCGCTCCGATGGGCCGCCACGGCCGCGTAGTCGCGAACCGCCGCAGAGGCCGGTCCCCCGGCCGCGACTGCAGCGTGCACCAACGGATGCTCAGGCGCAACCACCATGTAGGTCGCCCCGAAGAGCGTGTCGGGGCGCGTGGTGAACACGCGCAGCATGCCGAAGCCCGGCACCTCGAAGTCGATCTCGGCACCTTCGCTGCGGCCGATCCACTCCGCCTGCATCGTGCGCGTGCTGTCGGGCCAGTCGACCCGGTCCAGATCCGACAGCAGTCGCTCTGCATAGGCCGTGATGCGGAACATCCACTGCTTGAGCGGCATGCGCAGCACCGGGTAGCCGCCGCGCTCGCTCTTGCCGTCGATCACTTCCTCATTCGCGAGCACGGTGCCGAGCTTCGGGCACCAGTTCACGGTCTGCTCGCCGAGATACGCCAGGCGATGCCGATCGAGGAATGCCTGCCGTGCTGCGGCATCGAGTGATGCCCAGTCTCGCGCATCGGCCTGCCGGCGGCCAGACTCGAGCTCGACCTCGAGCTCCGCGATGGGCCGTGCCCGGCGGGCGTCGGCGTCGTACCACGCACCGTAGCACTGCAGCCAGATCCACTGCGTCCAGCGGTAATACTGGGGATCGATCGTGGCGAACTCGCGCGACCAGTCGTAGCAGAAGCCGAAGCGCTTCAGCTGGCGACGGTAGGTGTCGATGGCCTTGCGCGTCGTCACCGCCGGATGCACACCCGTCTGCACGGCGTACTGCTCCGCTGGCAGGCCGAAGGCATCCCACCCCATTGGGTGCAGCACGTTGAAGCCCTGCATGCGCCGCGCCCGGCAGATGATGTCGGTAGCGATGTAGCCCAGTGGATGGCCCACGTGCAGGCCGGCTCCCGACGGATACGGGAACATGTCGAGGCAATAGAACTTGGGACGACTCGCCTCGAAGCCGGCATCACCGGGATTCAGCGTGCGGTACGCGCCAGCATCGTCCCACGCGCGCTGCCAGTGCTCCTCGAGCTCGTTGGCCAGCGTTGCTCCGTAGCGGAATGGGGTCTCGTTGCGGGGCTCGTCCATGGAAAGGCGAAGCCTACCCGTGCCGTCTGTCTCGACGCGACGGTCGGTAGCAGTCCAACGAGCCTGTCAGGAGCGTTCGGGGCGAAACCGTCGGGTTGGCTCAGCCCTGACGGCGCTGGCCGACCAAGCGCATCGCCTCGCCCGCGAGGTAGAAGCTGCCCGTGACGCAGATCAGGTCTTCGCGTCCCACCGCACGCATGGCGACCTCGAGTGCCTCGGACAGCGAACGCGAGACTTGGCTCATCTTGCCGCTGCGCTCGACGAACATGCGCTGCAACTCGTTCGGATCCGCAGCGCGCGGCGTGCCTGCCGCACGCGTGAAGATGACCTTGTCGGCACCCAGATGGACCTTGTCCAGCAGCCCGGCCATGTCCTTGTCGCGGCAGCAACCGAAGATGCAGACCATGCTGTCATAGGGCACATGGGCCCCGACGCATCGCATGAGCGTGCCGACGCTCGCGGGATTGTGGGCGCCGTCCACCAGGATCCGGGGGCGCTCGGCAATCACCTCCATGCGACCGCGGATCCTCGTCGCCATGAGACCCAAGCTCACCTTGTCGTCAGGGCACGCGAAGCCGGCCGACTTGAGCACGTCGATCGCTGCGAGGGCGAGGCCGCAGTTGGCCGCCTGGTGTTCGCCGGGCAGTGGCACTGGCAGATGCTCGAGCCGGGTGGTGCGGGTGTAGAAGCACACGCGCGTGTGCGCGCCCAGGTCTGGCGTGGTGCAGAAGCGGCTGCTGAACTCGATGTCCTTGTTGACGATCATCAGCGGAGCGCCCACCTGGGCGGCAACCTCGCGGAAGACGGCCTCGACCTCGGGCTGCGGCTCGAAGGCCAGCGCCGGCACGCCGGACTTGAAGATGCCCGCCTTCTCGCGAGCGATGCTCTTCAGGTCCTTGCCGAGGATCCGCGTGTGATCGAGGTCGATCGACGTCACGATCGAGACCAGCGGCGTGATCACGTTGGTGCAGTCGAGGCGCCCGCCAAGGCCGACCTCGATGACCGCGATGTCCACGGCCTGCTCGGCGAAGTGCACGAACGAGAGTGCCGTCATGAGCTCGAAGAAGGTCGGCTCGAACGGAAGCTTTGCCGCCGCCTTTGCCACGCGGCGCATGATGTCGAGGAAGTCAGCCTCGCTGGGCATGGCCCCGTTGATCGTCACGCGCTCGCGCACATCGACGAGGTGCGGACTCACGTACTGGCCCACGGCATATCCGCACGCCTGCAGCATCGCGCCGATCATCGCCACGGTGCTGCCCTTGCCGTTGGTGCCGGCCACGTGCACGCACTTCACCTGCTCGTGCGGGTTGCCCAGCACGTCGAGCAGCTTGCGCATGCGTTCCAGCTTGAATGGCTCGTCGCTGTACTGCACGGTGTGCAGCCGCTCAAGGTCCACGCGCTCATTCAGCCACTTCAGCGCCACCGAGTAGTCGCTGAAGTCACCGCGGCGCGCCTTGGTCTGCTCGCTCTTGGAGAGTTCGCTCGTGCGGTGCTCGGCCAGCTTGGGTTCGAGCGGCTCTTCGGCACGCACGGGCGCCGAACCACGCATCGCCGGCACGCCGATGATCGGCACGTGGGTGACCGCCGCTTCATCGAGCACGTTGTGGTGCGCAGCGACCGCCACGACGGTCGGTGCTGCCTTCGCCACGGGCTTCGTGGCCACAGCGTGTGCCGTCGATGGCTTGCTCGCCGCTGGTTTCGCGGCAGCGGGCTTCGTCGCGGCAGCGGGCTTCGTCGCCGAAGGTTGTGGCCTGGCAGCAGGCTTGGTGGCAGGCTTCGCCGTCGGCTTGGCCGCATTCCTGCTCGGCCCCTGCTTGGTGGTGGTTCGCGAACCGCTGCCCGTTGAAGCGCTCTTCCTCGACATCCGCGCGAGTCTATCGATCACCTGCCTTCGACGCAAAAGGCCGAACGCAACGATTGACCTGGCCGTGGTTTACGCATTGTGTTCCGAGAACGACCTGGGCCTAGCATGGGGCCATGACTGCGCAGCACCATCCGGAGTCCGTCAATCACGGCCGAGAAGCCTGGCGCGCCCTTCGCATGATGAGCGAGTTTGTCGATGCCACCGACGCCCTCGCGCGCGTCGGTCCTGGTGTGAGCATCTTCGGCAGCGCGCGCACGGCGAAGGAAGCACCCGAGTACGCAGCCGCAGAGGAATGCGGTCGCCTTCTCGTTGCGCGCGGCTTCCCTGTGATCACCGGCGGTGGGCCCGGCATCATGGAGGCGGGCAACAAGGGTGCGCTCGAGGCTGGCGGCGTCAGCGTCGGCTTGAACATCACGCTGCCGCGCGAGCAGGAGCCGAATCCATACCAGTCGATCGAACTCTCGTTCCGCTACTTCTTCATCCGCAAGGTGATGTTCGTCAAGCACTCGCGCGGGTTCATCATCTTCCCGGGCGGCCTGGGCACGATGGATGAGGCGTTCGAGAGTCTCACGCTGATCCAGACGATGAAGATCGCGCCCTTCCCCGTGGTCTTCGTGGACAAGACCTTCTGGGGCGGACTCTTCGACTGGATCCGGGGCACGATGCTCGAGCGCAACAAGGCCATCAGCCCGGAGGACTTCGAACTCTTCCACCTCACCGACAGCGTCAACGAGGCGGTCGACCTGGTGCACCAGGTGCATCTGGGCACGAAGCCCTGGGCCACGAAACTCCCGCGATTCGAGGCCGTGGAGCCCCGGCCAGCGCAGGTTGCCCGTGGTCGGCCGACGAGCCGCAGGTCGTGGCGCACGGGCGACGAGTACATGGGTGCCACCGATGACTTTGAGTGATCGTCAGCGCCACTCGTGCCGCGGATAGCGCCGCTTGAGGGCAGGAACGATCTCGGGATACAGGCGTGTCCAGAAGCCAGGCAGATCCGATGTGACCTGCAGCGGTCGGTAGTTGGGGCCCAAGATCTCCACGAGCACCGGCACGCGACCTGCGGCCACGCTCGGGTGGGATGTCGTGTCGTAGAAGTCCTGGATCTTCGCGCGCCCTCGCGGCGGCTTGCCGACCTCGTATTCGATCTTCATCCCGAAGCCCCGAGCCAGCTTGATCACGTTCGGAGCCATGCGATCCACGAAGCGACGATCGTCGTGGGTCAGCAGGTCCTTGAGCCGATCGAGCACAGGTCGGTCGCGCAGCTGGCTCCAACGCGTGGCACCGTGCGCCCAGTCTGACCAGGCAAGCCTCAGATCGCCCTCGTCGTATGCGGGCAATGCGCGATCCGGGAACCACTCCCGAATGCAACGCACACGCTCGACCCACTGCTTGGCATCGTCGTCGAATCGCTCAGGCACGAGCTCGCCCGAGAGGACCATGGATGCGATCAGCTCGCTGGCCCGGCCAAGATCGCGCGGGGGCCGTACGGTGCGCGACAGCACCGCATCGTCGAAACGCTCTTCCTCGACTTCCTCCACGGCGAGGCTCGCAGGTTCCCAACGCTCCTCGACGGAGCGAACAAATCGATGTGGCAAGGCTTCCCGCACCCACGCCTCGTCGAGCCCGATCGTCATCGAGAGCGTGGACTCCTGCACCTCGGTGCCGCCACCTTCACGCACATCGAGCGCAAGGAACGGACCGGCGCCACGCAGTGCGCTCTGGCGATCGACCGCAACCTTGCGTCGACCGGCGAGGTACGCGGTCGGCTTCTGAGCATCCGGTCGCCACGCCACGAGATCAGGGAACCCCGCGAGCATCGCACGGGCGCACGCCGCATCGTCGGTCGACGACTGGTCACCCGAGGCCACCGCCTCATGCAGTTGCTGCGCCACGCGCCGCGCCTCACGTGCGGCATCAGGATCAAGCAACCCACGACCATCGCCGCGGGGATCATCGAGCAGGCGTTCCCTGACCACGACATCACCCGGGCGGTCCTGCGCCTGCAGCACGCGAATGGGATCGACTCCCTCGCGTGCAAGCACATCGCGCCCCTCGACCATCGAACACCACGTGGCGACCCTTCGCGCGCACCCTTGCCGCGCGGCCTCGACCATCGCGCGACCGATCCTTGGATGCGCAGGAACTCGAAGGATCGCCTTCCCCAGTCCAGTGATCGCACCCTCGGCATCAAGTGCACCGACCGTTCGCAGCACATCCATCGATCGCGCGACCATCATCTGATCCGGGGGATCGAGCCAGGGGAACCGATCAATGTCGCGCTCGCCCATCGACGCAAGGTGCAGCAGCGGCCCAGCCAGCTCCACGCGGCGGACTTCAGGCACGTCGAAGGCCGCACGACGCGCCTGGGATCGTTCGCTCCAGAGCCGCAGGCAAATGCCGGCCATCGTGCGGCCAGCTCGGCCCGCGCGCTGCTCGGCGCTCGCCCGGCTGGTCTCTTCAAGCCTCAACGCATTGAAGTTCCTGCGGGGATCGAAGCGATGCATGCGGACCAGCCCGCTGTCGATCACGATGCCGATGCCCTCGATCGTGAGGCTGGTCTCCGCGACGTTGGTGGCGACCACGACCTTGCGATGCCCGGGGGGTGCGGGTGCGAGTGCTCGATCCTGCTCATCGGGCGTGAGCTGGCCATGCAAGGGAAGCACCACGATCGGCTCGCCGCGACGCCGCGCGCACTGCACCACGGCCTCGATCGTGCGGTCGATCTCCGCCTTGCCAGGCATGAACACCAGGACGTCGCCCTTGAGGCGTTCTCCGAGCGCAAGGTCCAGAGCCGCCACGGCTCGGTCCGTGATCGGCTCCCCCTGCCGCCCATCCCCGAGATGGCGCACCTCGACCGAATAGACACGACCTTCGCTCGTCAGCGGCTCGACACCGAACACTTCACCGAGCCTCTCGCGATCGAGCGTCGCGCTCATCACCACCAACTTCAGGTCCGGGCGCGCACCCGCCTGCAGCCGACGCACGAAGCCGGCCGCCATGTCGGTGTGCAGGCCTCGCTCATGGAACTCATCGAGGACCACGCAGCCCACGCCGCGCAGCGATGGATCAGACTGCAGCTGCCGCACGAAGAGGCCATCGGTCACGAAGCGGATGCGGGTCATCGGCCCAACCGCACGCTCGAAGCGCGTCTGGAAACCCACAAGACCGCCGAGCTCCACGCCCATCTCCTGTGCCACGCGCCGCGCCACGCTGCGCGCCGCGAGCCGGCGTGGCTGCAGCACCACGACCTCGCCCTCGACCAGCGATCGCTCGAGCAGGATCTGGGGAACCTGCGTGGTCTTGCCGCTGCCGGTCTCGGCGCTGAGCACAAGCGTGGCCTGCGCACGGAGCCGCGATTCGATCGTGTCCGCCAACCGTCGGACGGGCAGGCTCTCGCCTAAGTGGCCCATCGGGGAACTCAGAAGACGCCCGACAGGTGCTTGCGCATGTCTTCGAGGAACCGGCCGATCTGGCCCTGCTCGGCCGGGCTCGCCGTTGACTCAACTTCAGTCTGCCAGAAGTCCATGAAGGCGACTGCGCCTTCGCCCTCGAGGTCGGGCATGCCACCGCCGCCGTCAGCCATGCGCTTGGTGCGGCGATCCTCGCTGCGCTTGACATCGCCCTTGATCTTCTTCAGGCGATCCGCGTCGTTCTCCTTGCCCTCGTCGCCGCGCGTGACCATGCGCATCCGGCGCTCCCACTCGACGAGCCACTGGTCGAGAAACTTCGCACGCTCAGCCGCCGGCAGCGCGAGATAGCGCTTGCTGCCATCAGCGAGCACGTCCTTCGCCAGCTGGCGCGCGTTCTTCGTCATCTGCTCGCGCGCTGGGCCGGTCACGCCAGCCATGAACCCTGCCATGGCCGCGCTGTCGCCGGCCTGCATGTCGCGGAACCTGCCGGCGAAGTCCATCATGAACTTCAGGCGTTCGTCGAGCGGGAGCTTGTTGAAGTCATCGAGTGCCAGATACCCAAGCACATCATCGACCGGCGCATCAAAGATGCTCGGTGGCGGCTTCCAGCGCACCGCGAACCACCAGTACAGCGGTAGGACCAGCAGCAGGGCCACCAGCATGGCAAGAGCCAGCGAGCGCCATGCGCGACGGTCATCGAATCCGGCGGGAAGTGCGATCATGCATCAGCCTCCATCATCCTCTGGGATCCCCTCGTCCATCGTGGCTTCGTCCACGCTGCCATCCAGGAAGACACCGTTGCGTGGGCTGCGAGCACCCTTCAGGTGGCGATCCTCGCTGTCGATCAGGAGCGGGATCTTCACGGCTCCACCGTCGGCGTTCACGAACGGCTTCTCGAGGAAGCGGGTCACCAGCCTCGCCTCCAGGTCGTTGCGCGTGCGGTCGCGCTGCTCCTGTGAAGTGTTGGAGGGCAACGCGGCCAGCGCCTGGAAGACATCGAGCTGGAACTGCGGCAGGTAGCGGATCAGGCCCGGTACATAGGTGTAACTCGTGCCTGTGGCGATCGAATCCTCGTTGAGATCGCTCGGGCAGAGCCAGATCGGACTGTCGATTTCGACGTACCCCTTGAGCGCCTTGGGCAGCCCGCCCTCTGGCCCCTCTGGCAGCACGACGGGAATGAACTCGCACATCGGCAGCATGCCCTTGCGCACATTCATCGCCGACTGCAGCCCGGTGAACGCCTGCTTGAGGTTGCTGCGGCACTGTGCACTCTCGCTCTCAGCGCGGATCGAGGACAGTGCAGGCAGCAAGAGGCCGATCAGGATCACGATGATCCCGATGACCACGAGCACCTCGATGAGAGTGAAGGCCCTGCGCACGGGTGGATCGTAGCCGTGGCGTACCGGACAGCCATGCGCGATCCTTCGCGAATCTGCGTCATTCAGGCCGAGAACATCGCCTCGATGAACTGGTCCGGATCGAACGGCTGCACGTCATCCGGGGTCTCGCCCGTGCCGACGAGCTTGACTGGCACATCGATCGCATCACGGATCGCCACCACCACGCCGCCGCGTGCCGTGCCATCGAGCTTGGCAAGGAAGATCCCCGTCACGTCCACGGCCTGCTTGAAGACTTGCGCCTGCTGGATGGCGTTCTGGCCACTCGTGGCATCGAGCACCAGCAACACCTCATGCGGCGCATCGGGGATCTTGCGGCGCACGACGTCACGGACCTTGGTGAGCTGCCGCATCAGATGATCCTGCGTATGCAGGCGGCCAGCCGTATCGATGAGCAGCACGTCAACGCCGCGGCTGAGCGCTGCCTCGGCCGCATCGAAGGCCACCGCCGCAGGATCCGCATTGGCCCCGCCCGCAACGACCTCCACACCGAGTCGCTGCCCCCACGTCTTGAGCTGCTCGACCGCACCGGCGCGGAAGGTGTCCGCCGCACCCAGCAGCACCGTCCGGCCGCTGTCACGGATCGTCTTGGCGATCTTGGCCACGCTCGTCGTCTTGCCGGCACCATTCACGCCCACGACCAGGATGACCGTTGGCTTGCCCGGTGCATAGCGAAGCCCCGTCGGTGCTTCCGTCCAGCGTGCCTTCAGCGTCTTCTTCAGGAACTCCAGCGCATCCTCACCACGCTCGACGCGGCCAGCGCGGTACTCCACGCGCAGAGCTTCCACGATCTCGCGTGCGGCGCGTACACCGACGTCGGCCGCAATGAGCCGGGACTCAAGCTCCGCAAGCACCTCCTCGCTGAGTGACTTCCCGTGCAGCAGGGTCTTGAGGCCGGATCCGATCGTGGCCGCCGTCTTGGCGAGCCCCCGCTTGATGGCCTCGACGGCCGCACGGAAGATCACGCGGCGCCCCCGCCCGCCACGCGACGCGCGATCTGGTCGAGCACACCATTCACGAAGCCACCACTGCGTTCAGAGCCGAATTCCTTGGCAAGCTCGACCGCATCGCCAATGGCCAGGCCGGGCGCGATCTTGCCGATCGAGAGTTCGAACCAGCCGAGCCGGAGCAGGTTGCGATCGATCATGGGCTGCCGGTGCGATGGCCAATCGGGCGCGAGTGCGACGATCTCGGCATCCGCATCGGCACGGTGCTCCCATGCCAGGCACGCGAGCGCAAAGCCGGCATCGTGATGGGTCTCGTTGCCATCGCTCTCATCGAGCGATCGGCGCACGACCTCAGGCGACACGCCCGGCACGGCATCGAACTGGTACATGGCCTGCAGCGCGCAGCGCCGCACGACGAGATCAGCTGGCACGCTCACTGCAGCTCCTTGATGGCCTGCGCTGCACCGATCGCTGCATGCATGGCTTCCTCACCCTTGTTGCCCTTCGCGCCCCCGGCGCGGGCCTGCGCCTGACTGAGCGTCTGGCACGTCAGCAGGCCGAAGGCCACCGGCTTGCCCAACTCGACCGAGATCCGTGACAGACCATGCGCCACTGCATCGCAGATGTGACGGTCATGGCTCGTCTCCCCGGTCAGCACGCAGCCCAGCGCGACCACCGCGTCGACATCGCCGCGGACCGCTGCGGCGCGGCTGACCGCCACGAGCTCGAACGCACCCGGTGCCTTCACGATCCTGAGCTTCGACAGGTCGCCGCCCGCATCCTCGAACGCCTTGACTGCACCGCGCTCGAGCGCACCAGTGAGCTCCGAGTGGTACGTGCTCGTCACGATCACGATGCGCATCGACCGAGCGTTGATGGCGATGGAGGGAGCGGCGGGTTGCATGGGGGGAAGATGGTAGCCTCGCCACCATGCACGCAGCGCTGCGCCGCCTTGCCGCAGGGGTCCAGGCCGCGCGGGCCGGATTGGCCTACGGGGCCATGGCCGAAGGTTGGTACGCCGTCGCGATCGCCCATCGTGCAGGCCGGCTCGAGGGTGATCTCACCATCCTGCTGCTCTCCATGAGCGTCGTTTCGCTGGGGCTCTTCGTCTTCGGTGTGGCCATGAACGACGTGCTCGACCGCAAGCAGGATCGGGCCTTCGCCACCGAGCGCCCAGGGCACGGGCTGCTCTCGGTGCAGTGGCTGACCGCGCTGGCTGTCATCAGCCTGCTCGCGGCGTTGGCGGCCGCTTCGCAGTTCGGTCGCGGCGGCATGCTGGTGGCTGGGCTGGCTGCCACGGGCATTGTGGCTTACAACGTTCTGGCCAAGTTCATCCCGGCTTTCGGATTCGTGAGCCTGGGGGCGATCGGGGCGCTGCACATGTTGGTCCCCGACCAGCACCCGGGCGTACTCCTGCCCTTCTGGTTCTCGATGACCTTCACCGCGATCGTGGCGGGCTTCGTGCATCGGCTGCGGCAGAAACGACCCGCCGCCACGGTCCGCGGAATGCTGGTCGCCACGGCACTGTGGGCAGCATGGTCGGCTGCACTGACGTGGTGGATCGCGCCCCAGACCCTCGATCCGATGATCGGCTTCGAGCACCCGCGCGAGGGCATCCTCGTCGCGATCATCCTGCTGATCGCATTCGTGGTGGTCTCCATGGCCATGCGCCGCGCAACCAGCGGAGCGCCCCGCCAGGCCGATCGTTTCGCACGAGTGGCCACCCTCACCCAAGCCCTGATGCCCTCGGCGTGGTTCCTCTGCATGGGTCGGCCCGATGCCGCCGTAAGTTTCGCCGGGGCCGCCCTGGCACTGGCGCTGGTCGACACCGGTGTTCGGACTGGCCTGCACCTGACGCGACCACTCGACTACCAGCCTTGAACTACCATCTGATGATGCGCACTGCCTTGGTCCTCCTGCTCCCGTTGGCCTTCGGTCCGGTGGCGTTGGCGCAGCGGGTCGACCTCGTGGTGAACGGCGAATCGCTGGCGGGATTCGTACTACCGGTGGAGCCCGTCGAAGGCGGGCTGACCATCTCCGCGGAACGCCGATGGGAATGGACCTCGCTCGATACCAAGCGCCTCTGGCTCGAGGGTGATGTCTCGATCGACCTGGGCGATTATGCGTTCAGTGCGCCCGCAGCGGCGGTGTGGATCAACCGCATCCCATCCGCGGGCGGTCTCATCACTCAGTACGCCGTCTACTTCCCAGCCGCGAGCGAGCCCACGCGCTATGCCGGCATGGGCGCGGGCGGCAAGGAATTGCTCGTGACTGGCAGCACGCGCGGAGCCATCGAGCTCACGACCGTGCTCACCGATCGCGGCGCGCCCGCTGGCAAGCCCGAGCTCGGCAAGGGCGTTGCGCGCCTGCAGCGTCACCTTCGCACGATCGCCACAGGTGCGCCCGTCCTCGAGCAGCGCCCCGACATCGACGTCACGCCAAAGCCCCCCGAGACCCCGATCGCCGTTGGTGCACCGATCAAGGCCAGCACCGATGCCACGCCGCTGCCTCCCGTCACGATCCGGGCAGCCGACACGGGCACCGTTCCGATCATCGCCGGCTCAGCCATGGTGAGCTGGTTCGGCGGATCGATCACCTTTGACGCCGCGACCGATTCGGTCACGATCAGTGGCGGTGTGCAGATCGATGCGACCGGCATGCAGACCGACGACGGCCCGCGCGACCTGCAACTCTCGGCCGAGAGCGGCGTGGTGTTCCTCGA
>SYIB01000241.1 GCA_005798965.1 Planctomycetia bacterium | reverse complement strand
CTGCTTCGCTCCGCATGCGATTCACGCCTTCCTGGCCACGCCTTCCGAACCACCACTCGTGCCTTGAGTGCATCCGCCGGGCATCCGTTCCCGGCGTCGTTCGATCGTACCCAAGTGCCGGGGTCCCGTACACGCCCGACGATCATTCATCGGCACGCTCGGGCAGCGTGCATCGACGATTGTCCCTCGCCGGAGTCCATACACTCCACCCATGCCGAAGGACGACGAAACGGTGCGCGCGCAGGTGCTCATCGTGGACGACGAAACCGAGCACGCCCAGACCATGGCCGACGCGCTGCGCAAGCCGGGCCATGTGTGCACGGTCGTGCATTCCGCGGCTGCCGCAGCCGAGGAGTTGCAGGGTGGGATGTACGACGTCATCGTGACCGACCTGGTCATGGAACGCCCCGATGCCGGCCTCGCCGTCCTGGCCCAGGCCAAGACCAGCCAACCGCAGGCCGAGACGATTCTGGTGACCGCCCACGGCGATGTGCCCACGGCCAAGGCGGCGCTGCAAGGGGGGGCGTACGACTTCATCGAGAAGCCGCTTGACTTGGTCGTCTTCCGCAACCTGGTCCAGCGGGCAGCCCAGACCGTGGCCCTGCGCCAGCAGAACCGCAGCCTCAAGACCCAGCTCGACGCCGCGTACGGCGTCGATGGGATCGTGGGCCAGTCCGCCGCGATCCAGCAGGTGCTGCGTACGATCCATCAGGTCGCTCCCTCCACGATCCCGGTGCTCATCACCGGCGAGAGCGGTACCGGCAAGGAACTCGTTGCGGCGGCGATCCACCGTCATTCCAAGCGCAAGGAGAAGCGCTACGTCACCTTCAACGCCGCCGGGCAGGCCGAGAGCTTGCTCGAGGACCAGCTGTTTGGCCATGTTCGTGGTGCCTTCACGGGGGCGGACCGGGATCGCGAGGGTGTCTTCGAGTATGCCGACAAGGGCACGGTGTTCCTCGATGAGATCGGGGACATGCCGGTCACCATGCAGCCCAAGCTGCTGCGCGTGCTCGAATCGGGCGACGTGATCCGCCTGGGCAGCAACGACCTGCGCAAGGTCGACGTGCGTTTCGTGAGCGCGACCAACCGCGACCTGCGCGAATCGATCGCGGCCGGCCGCTTCCGCGAGGACCTCTTCTTCCGCCTCAAGGGCGTCGAGATCCGCCTGCCGAGCCTGCGCGAGCGTCGCGAGGACATCCCGCTGCTGGTCAATCACGGGATCGGCAAGTACGCCAAGGAACTCGGTCGAGCACCCATGCCCGTGACGCAGGCTGCGATGATGCGGCTGGTCGCGTACGACTGGCCAGGCAACGTGCGCGAACTCATGATGGTCGTGCACCGCATGGTGGTGACGGCGATGGGCGATGCGATCGATGTGGGTGATGTGCCCGAGGAGATCCGCACGGCCGACCGCGAGGAGGGCGGGGTGGTCGCGGACGATGGTGCGCTCGCGGGGATCGACATGGCGCAGCTCGAGAAGGAAGCCATCCGCCAGACGCTGGCGCGCACGCAGGGCAACAGGGAGCAGGCTGCCCAGCTCCTGGGGATCGGCGAGCGCACGCTCTACCGCAAGATCAAGGACTACGGCCTGCGCTGATCGCACCCATGCGCAACGACTCGAGCATCCTGGTCCGGCACGTGATCGCGGAGATCGCGAAGGTGCTCGTACTCACGACCACCGTCATGGTGATCGTGGTGGCGTTCGGAGCCGTCATCCGCCCGCTCGCGCAGAATCTGCTCGGGCCGTTCGGCGTGGCGAAGTACGTGGCGCTGGCCACGGTGCCCATGCTCCAGTTCGCGCTGCCGTTTGCCGGTGGGTTCGCGGCCACGCTGGTCACGCACCGCATGGTCTCGGACAACGAGTTCCTGGCCATGAGCGTGTCGGGCCTGAGCTACCGCAGCATCTTCAGGCCGCACATCGTGCTGGGGGTGGCGCTGGCGATCATCATGGCGATCCTCGTGAATGCGGTCATTCCGCCGTTCTGGGCCGCGATGAAGTCGGTGATCACCCAAGATGCGGCGGCCGTCTTCGTGGCAACCGTGCGCGACGGCAAGGCCTTCAATGCGGGGCGCATGATGGTCTATGCCGACGAGGCCGAATTGCTCGATGCACCCGATGGCGTGGCCGACCGCATCGGCATGCGTGGCGTGGTCGCGGTCGAGTTCGGCCCGGACGGGGTGCCCGAGACGGAGTTCGTGGCCGAGTCGGCGGTCGTGGATCTCTACCGCGTCGCGGGTCGTGCGGGCCAGTCACGCCTGCTCATGAAGGCGTCCATGCGGCAGGTGAACGTCGTCCGGCTGCTCGATGGCACGGTCGCCTTCGTGCCTGAGGCGAATCCCGACGCGGTCGAGGTGCAGAGCGCCTCCGACCGCAGTCCCAACATGGCGAACCTCATCGACCTCGTCTCGATGATGCGCAACCCCGATGTGAGCGGTGACAGTGCGCAGCGCCGTGCCGAGATCGCGCGGATGGTGCGCAGTGCGCGAGCCTTGGCGCTCGCCGATGCGCAGCTGCGGCGTGGCATCGCCGTGCCCTTCGTGGATGATCGATCCGGCCGCCGCTACGAAGTGCGCGCCGCCGGCATCCAGGGGGGGCAGGCCGTGGGTGCGCCCGGCGGCGCGGTCGTCATCGAGGAGAGCCAGGACGGGCGTCTGCTCCGGCGTGGGCGGGGAGCGTCGGCGCGCTTTGACCTTGCACCGCTCGAGCGCGGCGATGATCCGGCGACGGCAGTGCGATTCACGATCACGCTCATGCAGCCCACGGTGGAAGGGCTCTCGTCGAACTGGCCCGAGACCCTGGACGGCGTCCACCCAGACATGACGCTGCCAGTGGCATCGATCACTGCGGACGCGCTCGAGGAGGAGGCTGTGGCCACGTCGCAGAACGCCGCGCTGCTCGGTCCGATCGCCGCGTCGATCGGGTCCACGGCCAGCGGTTGGGCCAGCCTTCGCCGCGAAGTCGTCTGGGAGGCGACGGCGCACGCGTGGATGCGCTTGGCGCAGGCGGTATGCGCGCCGCTGCTGCTCCTGATGGGAGCGGTGCTGGCCGTGCAGATGCGACGCTCGAGCCCGTTGCTGGTCTACGCGATCGCGTTCGTGCCCGCGATCATCGACATCCTGCTCATCAATTCGGGTCAGCACTCGATGCGTGACGGTGAGCTCGTCTGGGGGTTCCTGGTGATGTGGTCGGGCAACGCTGCGGTGGCAGCGATCGTGTGGTGGGCGTGGCGCAAGGTGGCGGTGCACTGAGGCGGCCATGCGGATCCTCGACCGGACCATTCTCCTGCGGTTCCTCGGCAACTTCGCCGTGATCTTCCTGCTGCTGTTCGTGTTCGCCGTGTCGGTCGACACGATCGTGCAGGCCCAGAAGTTCGTCGAAGCGGCCCGTGCGGCGAGTCCCGACGGCGAGGCCAGCCTGCTCGGCATCATGCGCGCCGTGGCCGATTTCCACGGCCCGCGCATCTTCCAGATGTACCAGTACCTCGCCGGTCTGGTCGCGGTGGGCGCCATGGGCTTCACCCTCGCGCAACTGCACCGCAACCGCGAGCTCGTCGCCATGATGGCGGCAGGCATCAGCCTGCCGCGCGTGGCGCTGCCCATCGTCCTGGGCGGGGTGCTGCTCGGCTCGATCCAGGCCTTCGACAACGAGATCATCGTGCCGCGGCTGGCGGTGCGGCTGCTGCGCGAGCACACGGAACTCGCCAAGAAGGGGCCCAAGCAGTCGCCAGTGCAGCTCGTGGCCGACGACAACGGTGCGCTCGTGCACGCCGAGGCCTTCGATCGCTCCACCGCGACGATGCGCGGTTTCGTGGCGCTCGAACGCGGCAGCAAGGGCACCCTTGCATCACGCGTCCAGGCTCCATCGGCAACCTGGGACGATGCGCGCGAGGCGTGGATCCTCAAGGATGGTCGCCGGGTGAGGACGGTTGATGCGCGTGACGATCGGGCCCAGCAGCTCACCAGCAGCACGCCGGTGACGGAGTTCCCATCGTCACTCTCGCCCGGTGCGCTCGTGATGCGGCAGAACCGCATGTTCGCGCACATGCTCTCGTCGCGGCAGATCCTGTCGATGGTCGACGATGGGAGCCTGCCTGCTGCCGACGCACGGCGCTTCGTCATCGGTCGGTGGGGGGCGATCCTCGCCAACCTGCTGGTGCTGGTCGCCAGCCTGCCGTACTTCCTCTTGCGCGAACCCGCCAACCTGCTGGCTCAGTCGGTCCGCTGCGCTTCCTTCGCCGTGCCCATGTCGCTTGGCGCCATGGTCGCGATGAGCGTGCCGCTCTCGGGGCTCGGCCCTACGGCGGGCGTGCTCATTCCGATCGCGATCCTGATCCCGCTGGCCGTCTGGCGCCTGAGCGGCGTGCGGACCTGAGCGGCGCCCGCGCAACGCACCGCATCGCTCGTCTGGGTCGCCATCACCCGGGCACTATCGCGCGCGTTCGGTGCGCATTCGATCGAGGCTGCTCTTGGCGGCTTCGTCGAAGATGCTCAGCGATGTCGTGCGCAGCAGCCGGTCAGCCAGCCGCTCCATGGCCACGCGCTCCTGCGCGATGCGCGCCCGTTCGCGTGCGCGTCGATCAAGCTCGGCCGCTTCGATCGTTGGGGGCAGGCTCTCCACGAGCATCTGCACGATCATGAACCGGTCCTCGACGAGCAGGGGATCGCTGACGGCGTTGGGGGCAAGCGTGAAGAGCGCCTCGCGGAACGAACTTGGGTAGCCGGCATCGCGCCGAGTGACGCCGGTCACCAGCCCGCCGCGGGGTGCACTGGTGTCCAGGCTCTCTCGCGCGGCGAGTTCGGGGAACGATGCGCCATCGCGCAGCGCGGCACGCACGCGCTCGGCCGCCACGAGGTCCGCGACCACGATCAGCCGGGCATCGCGCCGAGGGCCGATGAGCGCGTCGCGTGCCTGCTCGATGACGGCCTCGTCAAGCACGATGTCCTTGGACACCAAGGCGCGCAGCATGGCATTGCGCCGCAGAAGCGCCTGCCAACGCAGCGGGCCGAGCCCTTGGCGAGCCTTGAGCGATTGCAGCAACCGCATCGCGCGTTCGGGATCCTGATCCAGCGACTCGAGCACGCGGCGCTCTTCGGCAAGGACGAGCTCCGTGCCCACGGCCACACCCGCCTTGGAACACTCGGTCTCGCATCGCCACTCGAGCATGACCTCCTCCAGCACGGGGCCACCGCTCGCCTCGGCAACGAGCGGTCCGAACGCGCGCCAATCGAGCACGCGACCATCGATCACGGCGACCGGAGCCGATGCGGGCGCCGCCGCAGGTGCGGTGGTGGCGGCCGGCTCGCTGGCACAGCCGACGGACATCGAGGCTGCGGCGATCGCCACCAGAGCGGCTCGGCATGATGATTGGTTCACGGTGGTCATGGGGTGTCGGCTCTCGGGATGCGGTGGATGGAGCACTCACCGGCGGTCTGAGCCACCGGGTCGAGCAGTTCGAGGAAGGCACCCACGCGCGCGTCAGTAATGCCCGGATCCAGCCAGCCGCTTTCGCGCCAGCGCCGAAGCATCGAGTGATCGACGACCACGTGGGAGTACCCGGTGCTGCGGAGTTCACGCACGCACTCAGCTGCCGCCATGCCGCTCGAGAGCATGCGTTCCAGCGGTCCACGATCCCACACCGTGTGATAGTCAGGAATGCGGTTGCAGTACCAGCCGCGGCTCTCACCGAGCGAGATGACCCGATCGCAGGGCGCGAGCATCTCGTTGAGCACGAACGCCGGCGATGCTGCCCGCGCGGTGTCGAGCCATGCATCGTCGCCTGCACCGGCTGCGCGCAGTTCGTCACCGAGCGCTTCGCCCGTGAACACGGCTTCAGCGCCGATTGCGGCTGCCGGTGCACCAGCACGGCCGTCTGTGGCGTACCACCACGGCACGGCACAGGCCATGCCGATGGCCAGCAGGCTCACGCCAGTGCGTTGCGCGCGTGCACGGACCTGCTGTGGTCCCGTCGACGCGGCGGCCGACCGACGCGATGCCAGCGAACCCAGCATGACGCCCGCCGCGATCGCCATCGGTGCAGCGATCGGCACGAGGAAGCGCGACTTCTGGTGGGTGAAACCGACCCAGAACAGCAGGTTCACCGCGACGAGCGCAGCCAGCACGATGCCACTCCACGGCAGGCGGCCAGCGCGCGGGCGAAGGCCGGCGATCACGCCGATCAGTCCAATCCACGGCAGGAGGAGCCACTGCGGCCGCCATGGCTCGGCAACACTGGTTGCCGCACCGACGCCGAAGCGCAGCCACTCGTTCCAGAGTGCGGTGAGGCCCCAGCCCGGTGGAGCGGCATGCGCCGCAGCGAAGGTGCGCTGCTGCTCGACCGTCCACCAGTCGCCCGGGCCCAAGGCCGCCACGAACGGGAAAAACGGCTGCCCGGCATCGATCCAATTGCGCAGCCACCAAGGCATGAGCGCCACGGCGCCGATCACGATGCCGATGGCGCATGACGCGAGCAGCGATCGCGCCTGTCGACGCTGTGCCGTCACGACCAGCACCATCGCAGGAAGGACCAGCGCGCCTGCAGCGTTGCCCTTTGCGCCGACGGCCGCCGCGCAGATGATCGCCAGCGCGAGCACATTGGCGCGCTGCGAATCATCCCGATCGATCACCAGCATCACGACCAGCGCCATGGCCAGCACGACCGGCAGTTCCGTGTAGGCGAGCGAGCCCGTGGCGATGATCCAGGGCGTGGTGAGCAGGGCGATCGCCGCCAACCAGCCCGATGCAGCGATCGCCTCGATCGATGCGCCAACATCGCGGGCCACGCAGCGCGCCGCACCGGCACACGCCAGCGCGGCTGGAAACGCCATCAGTGCATGCAGCCACTGCGCCCAGGTGCCAGCGACCTTGGCATCGGGCGCGAACGCCAACACCTGCATGAACGATGCCTCCATGAACGAGGGCAGCGCCGAATACACGTTGTGATCGAGCGTGGCCATGCGGCCTGTATCGAGCCATTCGCGTGGCAGCAGCAGGTGGTAGGTCAATGCGTCGTAGCCACCGAACTCCGTTTGCCAGAGCCAGCCGGGTGCAGTCGAAGCGGCCGCAATCAGCACGCCGATCGGCAGCGCCAAGGCCACCAGCCATGTGAGCCGAGGCGGCACCATCGTCACTCCGCGGGACGCGCCAACAAGGCCGGCGAGCCCGGCCACGATCGGCAGCGATGCACCAATCGGACGTTGCCACGCCAGCACACCCAGCCATGCGCACCATGCATCGATGATCAAGTGGATCGACACGCCAACCCCCATCACCAGCGCAGCGTGTTCGACCGGATCGCTGCGACGCAGCCGCAACATGCTGCACGTCAGCCGGCCCCATCCCGCCGACGAGAGCATCCACAGGCAGGGGAGCCATGCCGAGAGGAACGCCACCCGAACCAGCTCCGGGGTGCGGGCTAGACCAAGATCGCCCGTGCGTGATGCGCACCATGCCGCGCATGCCGCGGCCGCAAGCGCGGCGGCGAGCCAGGCCATGCGGGCTGAAGGTGCGCGGTCGGTCTGCGGCATCAGGGCATTCCAGAAACACAACCGCCCCGCGTCAAGCGGGGCGGTTGGAGTGCTTGGGGTTGGTCCACGCGGCTCAGGCAGCCACCTTGCAGGTGGTGTGCTTCTTGGCCGACTCGACCAGCGTGTCGAAGGTGGCCGGATCCTCGATCGCGATCTGGCTGAGCATCTTGCGGTTCAGCAGGATGCAGGCGCGCGACAGGCCGTTGATGAACACGCTGTAGCGCATGCCACGCATGCGGCACGCGGCCGTGATGCGGGTGATCCACAGGCTGCGGAATTCGCGACGGCGCGCGCGACGGTCACGCCAGGCAAAGCGGCCGGCGCGCATCAGCGCGACCTTGGCTTGCTGCTTCAGGCGGCTCTTGGTGCCGAAGTAACCGCGGGCTTCGCGGAGCAGGCGACGACGGGCTTGGGTACGGGCTGCGCCCTTACGTGCACGGGGCATGGTTCACTCCTTGCTTGTCCGATCGGGGCTGGCTGGGCCAGTCTTCGTTCCCGTCGGTCGTGGTGCGAATGCCTTGGCCACCGTGGCCGAGGCGATCTGGTCAAACGTTCGATTCAGGCCTTGGCCTTGGCAGTGCGCTTGGCCTTGGGAGCTGCCTTGGTGTCGGCGGCAGCGGTGGTTTCGGCAGCAGCCGTGGCATCATCGGCCTCGTGCTGTTCCTGCGAGCGCAGGCCGCGGAACAGCAACTTCTCGAAGGCCCCCATGTCGCCCGAGCGCGCGTGGCGCGACTTGCGGTACGACTGGACCTGAAGGCCGGTCTTGTTGCTCTTCAAGTGGCGGCTCCGCGGCGGCTTGAACTTGATCTTGCCGCTCTTGGTGATCTTGACGCGCTTGAGGAGGCCCTTGTGGCTCTTGTTCTTAGGCATAGTGCACCCGCTTTGGAGAGATCCGAAAGGGTAGCGGCAACCCGCGTTCACCGCAAGGGCACCGATCATGCATGGTTGGGGTTGTGGATGACCTGGCGAGCCTCGGCGATTATTGGCCGAGGAACACTTCGTACTGGTCGAACTTCACGCCCTTGAAGTCCACGCCTTCGCTGCCGGAAATGCCGCGCAGGGTCCACATGTTGTCCAGGCGACCCTCGGGCCCGACGTTGATGAAGGGCAGCGGCTTCCATTGCACTGCGCCGTCACTGAAGAGCACGTTCTGCCCTTCGCCGCCGTGGTTGGGGCTGGCGGACTTGATGCCCGCCTTGGGCGAGAGCAGGATCGGATTGGCGTCGGCGGCGAGCGGCGACAGCACCAGTGTGGTGATGCGCACGTGGGAGGCATGCAGCGGCACGCGGAACGACAGTTGTCGTGCGCCCGCGCAGTGCAGGCAGCCCGGCCGGCAATATCCCTTGTCAGCAAGGACGCGGATGGCTTGCGCATTGTCCGCCGGCATCGACATGGGCAGATCGCCCGAGGGACCCGCGTTGAGCATCGAGCCCAGCCCCGCAGCCATGGGAAGATTGCCCGCGCTGTCGTGGCTGTAGGCGGTGAATGCAGAGCCAAGCTCGCGGAACCCATTGGCGCACAGCGTCTGTGAACTGGTGGATCGCACTCGGTTGGCGATCGGCAAAGCCACGCCCACCAAGAGCAGCAAGCATGCAGCCACGCTGATGAAGTCCGGGATGCGCCAGCGCGATCGCGCGATCGGCACATCGGTGAAGGTCATGCGTTCGCTTCGGTCTGCATCGGCGCGCTCGACCGAGAGCAGCGTGGCATCGATGAGTGCACCATCGGGTGCTGGTGCTGGATAGCGATCGAGCAGCGTGCCGATGCGCGCGAGCGCGCGCAGGGCATCGGCATCCTGCGGAGAACCGGGCGTGACCTTGGTTGGATCCCAGCCGGCCTGCACCAACTGGTCAACAACATGCGCATCGCGCGGATCGAGGTTCGGTTCGTGCTGGTTCATGCGGCATCCTGTCCGGCTTGGGTGCGCTTCCAGGCATCGGCGAAGGCAGCCACGGCCGCATGCAGGCGGCTCTTGACGGTCCCAAGCGGAATGCCCAACGTCTCGGCGATTTGTTGGTACGGCATCTTGTGGAAATACCCAAGGAGAAGGATTTCGCGAAGGTGATCGGGAAGCCCGTCCACCACGGTCTTGACCATCTGCGCTTCGTCGTGCGAACCCATGGGATCGCTCGGCGACTCATCGTTCCGTGAGATCGTGTCGGCCAGCGCGACCTGGCCATCGGTGCCGCGCATGGGGGCATCGATCGAGGTCATGGCATGGCGCTTGCGGCGGCGAAGGTGATCGCGTGCCTTGTTGGCGGCGACCGTGAAGAGCCAGGGCTTGAAAGTGCGCTCCTGGTCAAACGTGCTGCCGGAGAGGTGCACTTGGACCCACGTGTCCTGGAAGACATCGTCTGCAGCCGACGCGGAGCCCATGAACATCGTGAGGAAGCGGTGGAGCTCGACGCGGTAGCGCTCAAGCAGCGCGCGGAACGCGCCGTCACGACCGTCAAGGTGCGCCTTGAGCAGCGCTTCGTCGGTCTGTGACTCCCAGTCCTCCATGGGGAGCGGCATACTAGTGGAACGATCAAGACCGATCGAGGATTGCACCCGAGGGGCCTGACCCGCCTTGCCGTTCGGAACCGCCTTGGATGAGACCGGGGACGCGCCATCGGGAGAGATCGGCAACCCACCGCTGCCGAGGAGCCCGGCCAGGTCCACCCCGAAGCCCAGCCCGCTGACCGCACCGAAGCCGGCCGTGGCGGGGGAGAGCAGGGTTGGAATGATCATGGCGCCCACGATGGGTCGCTACGATCCCGGACCCCGTCCGGTTCGGACGCTGAAACAGGAGTTGAGCCAAAAATGGCAGTGCCGATCTCGCAGATGTGGACCGTGGCGACCTACGTGCTGGGCCAGCGGCTGCGTGGGCGAAAGCAGTACCCCCTGGTCCTCATGCTGGAGCCGCTCTTTCGCTGCAACCT
>SYIB01000240.1 GCA_005798965.1 Planctomycetia bacterium | reverse complement strand
GTCCGGATTTACCGGCTGACGAACGTGTTCGGGAAGTGGGCCAAGCCGAACTACAACTCCGCGGTTGCGACCTTCTGTCACAACACGGTCCAGGGCAAGCCGATCACCGTCCATGATCCGGCGGCCCCGTTGCGTCTGGTCTATATCGACGATGTTTGCGAGGCGTTCATGCGGGACCTTGACGACTTCGCCGGGGGCACCCGAGGGGCTGGTGGTTTCAGCGAAGCGGGTCCGATCCATGACACCACCGTGGGTGCCGTGGCATCCACCATCGCAGGTTTCAAGCGCTCCCGCTCAGAGGCGACGGTGGACCGGGTTGGAATCGGGCTCTGCCGCGCGCTCTACGCGACGTACCTCAGCCACATCCCGGCGACCGACTTCGCGTACCGCCCGGTTCGCCACATCGATCCACGGGGCGAGTTCGCCGAGATCGTCCGCTCAGCCGACTCAGGCCAGGTGTCCTACTTCACGGCGCACCCTGGGATCACCCGAGGGGGCCACTACCACCATACCAAGAACGAGAAGTTCCTCGTGCTGCGGGGGCGGGCCCGATTCCGTTTTCGCGACATGCGCTCGGGTGCGACCCATGAGATCGAGGTGTGCGGTTCTGACCCGACCGTCGTGGAGACCGTGCCTGGATGGGCCCATGACATCACCAACATCGGTGAGGACGATATGCTGGTGATGCTGTGGGCCAACGAGGCATTCGATCGCGAGCACCCCGACACCATTGCAGCTAAGCTTTGATCATGAGCAACCGCCTGAAGGTGATGACCATTGTCGGGACCCGTCCAGAGATCATTCGCCTGTCGCGGGTGATGGCTCGGCTGGATGAGCACTGCGATCACACCATCGTCCACACGGGTCAGAACTACGACTACGAGCTGAACCAGATCTTCTTCGAGGACCTGGGGATCCGGGCGCCGGACCGGTTCCTCGAAGCGGCTGGTGGCAATGCGGCCGAGACCATTGGCAAGATCATCATCGCTGCCGATGCCGTCATGGCTGAGCTGTGTCCCGACGCCGTCCTGGTCCTCGGGGACACGAACAGCTGCCTGGCCCTGCTGCCGGCCAAGCGCCGCAAGATCCCGACCTTCCACATGGAAGCGGGCAATCGCTGCTTCGACCAGCGCGTTCCTGAGGAGATCAACCGGCGGATCGTCGACCACATGGCCGACATCAACCTCACCTACAGCGACATCGCTCGCGAGTACCTGCTGCGCGAGGGGTTGCCTGCCGACATGGTCATCAAGACCGGCAGCCCGATGTGCGAGGTACTGGCGCACTATGCGCCACGCATCCGTGCATCCGATGCCTTGCAGCGCCTGGGACTTTCCGAGGGCTCCTACTTCGTGGTGAGCGCCCATCGTGAGGAGAACATCGACGCCGAGGCGAACTTCGCCCGTCTCGTCGGCATCCTCAATGCCGTGGCGGAGCGATTCGGCCAGCCTGTGATCGTGTCCACGCATCCGCGCACCCGCAAGCGCGCCGAGGCGTCGGGCGCCACCTTCCATCCCGGCGTGCAGTTGCTGAAGCCCCTGGGTTTCTCTGACTATGTGCACCTCCAGTCGATGGCTCGTGCCGTGCTTTCCGACAGCGGCACCATCACCGAAGAATCCTCGATCCTGAACTTCCCGGCCCTGAACATCCGTGAGGCGCACGAACGCCCCGAGGGCATGGAGGAGGCGTCGGTGATCATGACCGGCCTAAACAAGGACCGTGTGCTCCAAGGGCTAGAGGTCCTGGCCTCGCAGCCGCGCGGCGATCATCGGCTGCTGCGCCAGGTTGCCGACTACTCGATGCCCAACGTGTCCGACAAGGTGCTCAGGATCATCCTGAGCTATACCGATTACGTGCGACGGGTCGTCTGGCGGCAGTACGCCTGACGGCTCGGCAGGACCTCCCACGATGCGGATCGCGATCATCGCGGATACCTACCCACCGCTCCGGATGAGCGGTGCGGTGCAGATGCGTGACCTCGTCCGCGCCTTCGCGGATGAGGGCCACGAGCCCACGGTGATCGTCCCGACCACTGGCCTCGATCGCCCCTGGGCCATCGAGCGCGATGGCCGTATCACCGTGCTGCGCGTGCGGACGCTCCCGACCAAGGACGTTGGCCACATCCGCCGGGTGATCGCGGAGATGTCGCTGCCGTTCATCCTGCTGCGTGCGGTGACGGCCAGCGGGCTCCGCTCGGTCCGTTGGGATGGCGTGGTGTGGTACGCACCCACGATCTTCCTCGAGCCGCTCGTCCGGCGGCTGCGCCGCGAGAGCGGCTGCCGGAGCTACCTGATTCTGCGCGACATTTTTCCCGAGTGGGCCGTGGACATGGGGATCATGCGAAGGGGCTTGGCGTATCGCTTCTTCAAGCGGGTGGAGCGACGGCAGTACGAGGTGGCCGACACGATCGGTGTGCAGACGCAGGCGAACATGCCGTACATGGCCAGCTGGGCCGCCCAGCCTGGACGTAAACTCGAGGTCCTTCAGAACTGGCTGAGCCCAGCACCGATCCGGCCGTGCCGGATCGACCTCTCGGCCACGCGGCTCGCGGGTCGGAAGGTGCTGGTCTATGCGGGCAACATGGGTGTGGCTCAGGGCATGGACGTGTTCATCGATCTGGCGGCACGCATGCGTGTGCGTGCCGACGTGGGGTTCCTCTTCGTCGGACGCGGTAGCGATGCCGCTCGCTTCGCCGAAACCGCCGAGCGCCAAGGCCTGGACAACGTCGTGTTCAGCGACGAGATCGAACCGACCGAGATTCCTGGGTTGCTCTGCCAGTGCCACGCCGGCATCGTCGCGCTCGATCCACGCCACAAGAGCCACAACATCCCAGGTAAGTTCCTGGCGTACATGCAGGCCGGCATGCCCGTGCTGGCACGCATCAATCCCGGCAATGACCTGGAGCAACTCATCAACGGCGAACGCCTCGGTGCGGTCTGTACCGGCGGGGGTGTGGACCAACTACAGCGTTGCCTCGAACGCCTGCTGGACGACCGTGCCTTGACTGAAGGTGTTCGAGAGCGTGCCTTGGGGGTCTCGGAGCGTCTCTTCTCATCGACGACGGCGGTACGCCAGATCGTGTCGGCGCTCGGCGCGGCCCGGTCGTCAGTGCCGCGGATGTCAGTGCTGTTGCTCAACCAGGCCTACTGGCCGGATGTGGTCGCCACGGCGCAGCACGCGGATGACCTGGCACGATCGCTGGTGGCCCGTGGGGATGTCGTGACAGCTGTCTCCAGCCGCGCGATCTATGGCGAGAAGGGCGCGGCGCTCAAGCGGCGCGACAGCCATGGCGGTGTGGCGATCCATCGCGTGGGGCTGCAGCTCTTCGGCAAGCAGGGCATCACGCCGCGGGCCTTCGACTTCGCGCTGTTCTACGCGGCGGCAGCGATCCGCTGCCTCACGCTCAAGCGCCATGACGTGGTGGTCTGCTTCACCACCCCGCCCTTCATCGCGCTCGTCGGTGTGCTGCTGCGCATGGTGAAGGGAACCAAGGTTGTCTACTGGACGATGGACCTGTATCCCGACGTCGCGGGCGCGGCCGGCCTCATGCGGCGCAAGAGCATCCTGTGGCGCGCGCTCCAGTCGATCGATCGCTTCTGCCTGCGCCACAGTGACCGCGTCGTGGTGCTGGGCGACTGCATGCGTGAGGTCGTCGTGCGCAAGGGCGCCGACCCATCGCGCGTCTCGGTGATCCAGGTCTGGAGCGGAGCGGAGGAGTTCCCATCCCGCGCCCGCATCGACAATCCGGTGCGCCATGCCTGGGGCCTTGGTGACCGTTTCACGATCCTCTACACCGGCAACTTTGGCATCGGCCACGACATGGAAGCGATTGCCGGTGCCGTCGAGGCCCTCAAGGACGATGACCGCATCCGTTGGCTCTTCATCGGCGAGGGCAAGGCCAAGCCCGAACTGGAGCAACGCATTGCAGCGTGCGGTGCGCGCAATGTGGTGCTCGCCGGCTACCAGCCGCGAGAACAGCTCGCGGATGTGCTTGATGCAGGCGATGCCCACCTCGTCTCGCTGCTGCCTGGGTGGCAGGGGTTGCTGCTGCCAAGCAAGTTCTTCAGCGTCCTGGCGGCTGGCAAGCCGGTGCTCTGGGTCGGCCCCGATGGGACCGAGTGCGGATCCATCCTGCGCGAACATGCCTGCGGTTTCGAGATGCAGCCCGGTGATGCTGTCGCGCTGACGGATCGCATCCGCTGGCTTCTTGAGCATCCAGACCAGGCACGAGCGATGGGCGAACGGGGACAGCGCGCGTATCGCGAGCGCTACTGCGCGTTCGAGGCTTGCAAGCACTGGCAGCGCGTACTCGGTGACGTGGTCGGTCGCTGAGGCCGTGGCAGGCATGGGCCATCACGCCGCGTCCACGAACTCGACGCTGGCGTCGTGCGTCAACCCGCGTACACGAACTCGACGCTGGCGTCCATTGCTTCGCGCAGGCTCTTGTGCACCGGGCATGTATGCGCAGCCTGCTCAAACTTGGCTCGGTGCGGATGGTCGGCGGCGATCGGCAGTGTGATGACGGTGCAAAGGGACGCGATGCGTCGTGGGGCATCAGTCGACATGACCTTCTTCGTCGTCGCCGTCATGCCACGGAGGTCGACGCCTTCACGGGCTGCCACGATCCCCATGATGGTCATCATGCAGGCCGGCAGCGCGGCGGCGAGCAGGTCCGTGGGAGAGAAACTCTCGCCCTTGCCGTGATTGTCCACAGGTGCGTCGGTCAGGATCACGGTCCCGGACGGGCCATGGGTGGCGCTGCAGCGAAGGTCGCCTTCGTAACGAACGGTGATCTCGACCATGGGCTTGGTCTCCTCGGCGCAAGGCTAGCGCGACCGGCACATGGTCGTCTTGATCCTTCGCTCAGGTTCCGCAGGCGGTGAAGCTGGTCAACGCAGGCCGCGTGATGCCGTTGCGATGGGTCACTCACGTCAGAACCGCAGCGTGAAGCCGATGAGCGCCGAGCCCTCGCCATCCAGGCTCGCTGATCCGTTGAGCGCATCAATCTGAGGCAGCGTCCACCACGCTGACGCGCTGAGGGATGCGTTGGGTGTCAGGTCCACCGACCATGTTGCACCGGATCGCCACGCATCGACCGAGGTTCGCGTGCCGACGAGTTCACTGCGCAGCGTGAGATCGATTCGGTGCTCCAGCGGCAGTCGCCAGGCGCTGCCCACGTGGACCGAATCGACGGTCACTTGTTCGGGTTCGCTGGTGCCTCGCGAACCGAGGATCACGCCGATCGAATCCCTCCACCAAAGCGCGCGTGAGGCCTCGTCGAGCGTGGCAGGCTCGATGGGCGCGATGGTCCACGGTGACTCGTACGCCGCGGCCGCGGGCATTCCAACGCCGCTCAGGACGAAGGCCACCAGGATCCAAGCACCGTCAGCCTTGCTGGAGAGACGCATCATGGGCATGCACCATGAGACGCGCCGCTTCGTACGGGGGTTTCGGGAGCACCCAGGAAAATCCCAGGAATGAAAGTGGCGGGGTCCATCGAAGTTTCAGAATGTGCTTGCACTGCCCCTGTTGAAAGCCAGCGCATGGATGTGCTGCCGACCTCTGCCCGATGGTCGCCTGACCATCAGATGGCCGACGGTGATCTGCGCGCCCGAAGGCACCCGGGTGACCTTCGACGCCAATGGCGAGCCGGTCGATCAGGATGTCCGTGAAGCGATCGCAGGATTCGTCGCGGACGCGCCCAACCGCGGTATCACGGTGACCGTGGTGGGTGTCGATCTGGCCGGCGTGAGCTTTGGCGGGCACTCGTCCCGGGGCTCTGACCTCGAGGACACCTCAGCGCTTGGCGAGGTGGCGCTTGGTCTGGGCGCGGCTGGCCTTGATGAGCGCTGTCGCTGCCTTGGGGCTGGCTTGCGCTTCCATCAGGGCTTGCAGCACGAGCGGCACCACGATGGTGGCATCCGACTCGATCACGAACATGGGGGTGCGCTCGGTGAGCTTGTCCCAGGTGATCTTCTCATTCGGCGTGGCGCCCGAGTACGAGCCGTAGCTCGTGGGTGAGTCGCTGATCTGGCAGAAGTAGGCCCACGGCTTCACCGGCGCCTGCAGGTCGTACTTGATGCTCGGCACGACGCAGATCGGGAAGTCGCCAGAGATGCCACCGCCGATCTGGAAGAAGCCCACGCCCTTGCCCTTGGAGAGCACCGCATAGTCGTCGTAGAAGCCCGCCATGTACTCGATGCCGCTCTTGACGATCGATGCGTTGAAGTCACCGAACTTCACGTGTGATGCGAAGATGTTCCCGAAGGTCGAGTCCTCGTGGCCGGGCACCACCATCGGCAGGTTCGCCTTGGCGGCCGCGAGCAGCCAGCAATCCTGCGGATTGCCCTCGAAGGCGGACTTCGGGAGCTTGAGGATGAGCTCGTAGAAGTACTCGTGCCAGAACCGACGCTCGCCGCGGTCATGCGCGCGCTTCCACATGGGGACAAGAATCTTCTCGACAGCGCGAAACGCTTCGTCCTCGGGGATGCTGGTGTCGGTCACGCGGCGCATGCGCTGCTTGAGGATGCGGGTGTCGTCCTGCTTGGTGAAGTAGCGATACTCGGGGAAATCCTTGTAGCTGTCGTGCGCGACGAGCCGGAAGAGCGACTCTTCGAGGTTGGCACCGGTGACCGACAAGCCGTGCACCAGGCCAGCGCGGATCGCGGGCGCCAAGCTGATGCCCAGCTGCGCCGAACTCATGGCGCCGGCCATCGCCCAGTACATGCGGCCACCCGACTGGATGTGGTCCCAGTAGGCGAAGAGCGCATCGCGCGTGGCGCGTGCGTTGAAGTTCCTGTAGTTGCCGGCGACGAAGGACAGGATGGGAAGAGCCATGGGCGCAAAGTTCTATCAGGAAGCGGGGGCGCCTTGCACGAGCGGCATCATGCGGCGACTCGTACCCGCAGAGCGGCTGGCGCTGGCTGCAGCGGCTTGCACGGCGCGCATGCGACAGCGCCGTAGCCCGTCGAGGCCACGGCGCCAGTCTTGATTCGTTGAGGATGCCGCTCAGGCGCGGTGCTGCTCGGTCGAGTGCGCCTGCGTGCCCTGCGAGGGCTGCGAGCCCGGAAGCTGCTGCGTCGAGGAGCGATTGGCTTCCTGCTCAGCTTCGTTGCCCGCGTCCTTCAAGCCCTTCTTGAACTCCACGATCGACTTGCCCACGTTGCGGCCGATCTCAGGCAGGCGGCGCCCAAAGAGCAGAAGGCCGACGACGAGGATGATGATCCAGTAGGGGCCTTCGATGCCGAACATGGCGAGGGTGGTGGTCATGGTCAAGTTCCAAGGATAGCGGGGCGTGGGCGGGCTTCGGCATCGCGCCCGGCAAGCAGCCCGAAAGGGTCTTGTCGCCGTACCGAGGCGTCCGACTCCAGATTCTCGCCAATTCCTCTGCCAAACTGCACGGGTTTCCGGCACTTTGCCGATAATCGCCAAGTCGTATCGCCACTTCCGCCCCGTTGCAAGGATGCATCTATGCGTGGAATGACCGTTTCTCTCGTTGCCTTGGCGCTTGCCGCCGTGGGTTTCACCGGCTGCCAGCGCGAGCATGTTGTCGCCGAGCCTGATTACAACCGCCAGCTGACCTCGGGTCACGCGCTGCGCAAGCTCGACCCAAGCCAGTGGCCCAGCCTGGCCACCGCGTGGGGGGGCCGCGACGGTTACCTCGATCAAGCCCTCGACAACAGCATCAGCTGGTTCCAAAAGCCCAGCAGCCAGCAGTTCTTCCCGTTCCACGAGGTGTCGACCCACGAGCAGGCCGGTGGCAGTGTGGTGGCCTTCAAGGAGTTCCTGAAGTCGTCGTCCACCGAAGAGGAGTTTCTTGGACGCATGCAGCAGATGTTCGACTGCTGGCAGACCGTGGGCTACAACGACAAGGGCACCGTCCTCTTCACGGGCTACTACGCGCCTGAGTTCAAGGCGAGCCTGACGCCCGACAGCACCTTCCGCTTTCCGCTCTACCGTCGCCCAACCGACTGCGTGACGGATCCGGTCTCTGGCGAGCCGAAGGGCCGCCTGCAGGCCGACGGCACCGTTGCCCCGTGGCCCAACCGCGCCGAGATCCAGTCCAGCGGCATGCTGCGCGGGCTCGAGCTGGTCTATCTCCCCAGCGAGTTCGACGTCTACATCATCCAGGTCAACGGCAGTGCGAAGCTGACGCTTCAGGACGGTTCGATCATGTACGTCGGTTACGCGGGCAAGACCGACGGCCTGTACGTCGGCCTGGGCCAGACGCTGCTCGATGAGAAGATCTTGGCCGAGCGGGACCTCAACCTGCCCAACGTGCGCGAGTGGTGCGACAAGAACCCCGACCGTGCGATGGAGTACATCAACCGCAACAATTGCTTCGTGTTCTTCACGAAGTACGACGGATCGAACTGGCCGGCCGGAAGCCTCGGCGTCAAGGTCACCGAGCGCACCTCGCTTGCCACCGACAAGAAGATCTATCCGCGCGGCGGCTTCCTGCTCGTTGACACCAAGTCGATCAACTTCGCCAACCAGCAGGTGCCGTTCAATCGCTTCATGTGTGACCAGGACACCGGCGGTGCGATCGTCGCCCCCGGCCGTGCGGACATCTTCATGGGCGTGGGTGCGAGCGCCGAGATCCTCGCCGGTGCGCAATACGCCGAGGGGACGATGTACTACTTCTTCCTCAAGCCTGAATACGCAAGCCAGTACCCGCTGCCTCCGGTCGCCAAGAAGGGCGCGCCGGCCACCGGTGAGTGAGCCATCGATTCTCCTTTCGTTCGGTGCGGGCGGTCCTGGTGGGCCGCCCGCATCGCGTTGATGGATCCCGCGGTTCGAGACCGCACGGGCTCCATGATCGATGCGGACGGATCTAGACTGCCGACCCTGTGAACGGCGTCCCTGTCATCGACCTGCGCAACGTGCGCAAGACCTACAAGGGCCGGATTGAAGCGCTGCGCGGAGTCGACCTGGCGGTCGGCGAAGGCGAGATCTTCGGGTTGCTCGGCCCAAACGGCGCTGGCAAGAGCACGATCGTCAAGATCATGATGACCGTCGTGCGCGCGACGGCAGGAGGCGGCACGCTCTTGGGCCAGCCGCTGGGCGACAAGGGTGCGCTCGCGCGCGTGGGGTACCTGCCTGAGCACCATCGATTCCCGGCCTACCTGACCGGTCGGCAGGTCGTCGACTTCTTTGGTGCCCTTGCCGGCATGCGGCGGGTCGAGCGACGCGTTCGGACCGAGGCCATGCTCGACCTTGTGCGCATGCGCGACTGGGCCGATCGCCGGCTCGGCACGTATTCCAAGGGCATGCAGCAGCGCGTGGGGTTGGCCGCAAGCCTGGTCAATGATCCACGCCTGGTGGTGCTCGATGAACCGACCGACGGCGTGGATCCGGTTGGTCGCAAGGAGATTCGCGATCTCCTCGTGCGGCTGCGCGGCGAGGGACGCACGATCTTCGTGAACAGCCACCTGCTCAG
>SYIB01000239.1 GCA_005798965.1 Planctomycetia bacterium | reverse complement strand
GGGGTACGCATCATTGATGTCATCCATTCCGTCGCCGTCAGTGTCGGTCTTCAACGGGTCGGAACCCTTGATGGCCTCGGCCGCGTCGACCAGCCCATCGTTGTCGTCGTCAGGATCCGAAGCATCATCGATGCCGTCGCCGTCGGTGTCGATTGATCGCAACGCATCCATCGGAAAGGCATCAGTCGCATCGCTCACCCCATCGCCGTCACTGTCGCCCAGCTGTGGACTTGTGCCCCTGATCCGCTCCAGCGTGTCGGGCAGCCCGTCACCGTCTGCATCGCCAAGCTTCCCGGCGGGCCGAGCCGAGGCATCCGCGGGTTTCGGAGCGGCAGCATCGATCGGTGCGGCGCCAGCGGCGGTCGATGGCTTCGAGAACTCGCTTCCTGATGCGGGCTGCGTCGCCACCGGCGCATTCGCTGCGGGCTGAGCCTGCTGAGATCTCGTCGCCGGAGCAACAGGTTCCACCGGTCGCTTGATCAGTGGTGCGCTCAGACCCACGCCAGTCGGTGCCGGCGCAGGCATGCTCGCCGTCGGTGCATTCGGCACCAGCGGATCAGTGCCTTGAGAAAGCTCAAGTCGATCCGGCATTCCGTCGTTGTCGTCATCGGGATCCATCGCATCGTCGATCCCATCGCCGTCAGTATCGAGGACGGTCGCCACCGTTGCACCACCCGTCGACGCCGCTGAAGGCACAGCGCTTGCGGAACCAGCACGACCGCGCAAGACGATCGCCACGACCAGCAGCACCATCGACAGTCCGATCGCCACCGCACCGGCCCACATCAATCGTCGTTCCGTCCAGAGACCTTCGCGCGCAGGACCCGGCGCTGCATCGATCGAAGCCGACGCGCGCTCGCCCATGGTCTCTCTCGGCCGCGCAACGCTCACCGGCACGAGGTGCAACTCCCTGAGCGATGCCAACCGACCGATGCGATCTCCGGTGGTCACCGCGGCTAGGGCCCGTGCACCGGGTGCGGTGCGAGCTCCGGCCGCCGATGGCTGAATGGCCACCAGCGCCCGGGCGGACGGTGGCACGCTCCCCTGGCGCATCGAGCACAGCTCGACAACGGACGAGACCGTGAAGAGCCCGATGCCCCACCCGACGGCCATGGCGTCGGCGGGCGTGAGCGAGTGCAGCATCGCCATGATGAGCGCGGGCTGGCCGGCGATCCACGCCAGACCGCTGGCCTCGCGGGCGCCTTCAAGCGCATCGAGCGCGCACACCACGGGGCGCTGCATCACGCGCTGCTCGATCATGGTCGCCGGCAGCTCCACACCGCGCTCCGACTGCGACCTGATCGATACCCATGTCGCGTGATCCGACGCAAGCTTGGCCAGATCGGGCAATCCCTTCGCCCAGTCGCTCGGCGTCAGGATGATCGTGACGACTTCGACCGTCGCGCGGCCGAAGTCATCTCGCCCGCCCGGAAGCAATCTCGAGATCGCCCATCGTCCTGTCGGCAATGGTCGGCCCATCATGCAGGGCTCGTGGCGCAATGACTCCATGTCCTCCTCACGGGACACTCCGCCGAACCCGAGTTCCTCGAGCGCTTGGCGCTCCCGCGCCGTCACGCCGAGCGACGCAGTCAGCGTGGTGTAGCCGGCCTTCGAACCCAGGACATGGACATCGGCGCGCGGCATGTCAGAGCTTTCCCATCCACCACAGCGTGCTCACCGCTGCACCAACCAGCAACGCACTGACCCCGATCCAGAACGTGACCAGGCCCACGCGCGCCTCGCGCTCCTCGCGTTCGTCCTCGGCCTGCTCCTCGCGCAGCTGTGCATCACGGCGAAGGCTCGCTTCCATCTGCGCCCGCTCCAGCGACTCCTGCTCCTCGACCCGTTCAAGCCAGTCGAGGCAGAAGACCAGCGGCTCGACCACATCTCGCGGCGCTCGACGCTTGCGCGGAATCACCGCACCGCGCGGTGAACGCACCACGCTCGTGGCGCTGCTCGCAAATGCCACGGTGCGCGTTCCGCCGAGCTGCCGGAAGATTTGCGGATACAAGCGCTCCGCGAGCGCGCGTGGCCCCCCGTGGGCATTGAGGAGCGGAACGTGCATGTCGCACTTGGTGAGCACGACCACCACCGGTACGTCATCGCCGTTGGGCATCGATCGCAGCCGTTCGACGGCCGCTACCAGCCCGAAGGCATCTTCCTCGCGCTCGATGTCCGACCTGAGCGCCACCGACGGATCGACGAGCAGGATCAAGGCTGCCGCGCGATCGACGGCATCGCGCAGTTCGTTGCTCGAGGGATCCTGGGCACCAAGCGCAAATGCCGTGCGGAAGACTTCACCCGGGTAGTCCATCGCGGAGAGGAGCTTGGTCCGGCCATCGAGCGTGATGTCGATCTCGATCAGTGTGCTGCTCTGTGTCGACACGGGCCACTTACCCACATCCAGATCAATGGCCATGCGGCGAAGTTCGGTGTGCAACCGCCCATCGCGCGTGCGCGCGCTCAGCGTGCGTACGGCATCACCCGCCTGCGCTGGACGTTCGGGTACGAATCGACCATTGACGAGCTGGCAGCCCTTCCAGAGTGCTTCGTACAGGCGCGTGATGAACACGGTCTTCCCGGAACCGCGACGGCCGAGCACCACGATGCGGTCACGCACGCCACCGGGAAGGAAGAACTCACTCGACGCCGCCGACATGCTCATGGGCGCCACGCCCGGCACCGGCGTTCCACCGAGGGCAAGCCCGTCGAACGCCGCATCGAGCTCATGGGCCATCAACGCGTCATCGCCCCGGTCGTGACCTTCGGGATGTGGCTTCGAGCCCATGACGCATCGCCCCTTCCACGCCCAATGGGCGCTCGGCGGAGCATACCCGTCTATCAATTCCCTCTTCAAAAGCACAGCCGCCTCCCGTGGAGCTCGGGAGGCGGCGGGAACGGTGGCTGTCGGTCGGGGGATCAGGCCGGCCGGCGATCGTGACCCGTCAAGCCCCGGCGTGACCGGGTCCTGACGGCTCTGTCCGTCAGAGTTCCTTCATGCGGTGCTGCATCTGCGCCTTCATGCGCGCAAGAATGCTCGAGTGCATCTGGCTGACGCGGCTCTCGGAGAGGTCGAGCGTCATGCCGATTTCCTTCATGGTCATCTCCTCGTAGTAGTAGAGGACCACGATCAGGCGCTCGGCACGCGAGAGCCCCTTGGTCAGGAGCAGCTTGAGATCAGCCTTGCCCACCGACTGCAGCGGGTCGGCCTGGCGGTTGTCCTCGATCACGTCGATCTCGCGCACATCGCGGCTCGAGTCGGTCTCGAACCACTTGCGGTTCAGGCTGACGGTGCCGACGGGGCGGGAATCCTTGACGACCTTGTCGAAGTCCTCTCGCGAGAGACCGCTCTCCGCAAGCACTTCCTCGTCGGT
The DNA here is from genome assembly GCA_005798965.1 of Planctomycetia bacterium. GTDB lineage: Bacteria > Planctomycetota > Phycisphaerae > Phycisphaerales > SM1A02 > SYIB01. The sequence goes on along the minus strand of SYIB01000239.1, from coordinate 1,462 downwards.
CGGCTTGCGCCCGAGTCGCCCCTGCAGGTCCTTTCGGATGCGCTCGACCTTCGCCGTGCGGCTGCGGACCAGACGCGGCACCCAGTCCATGCTGCGCAGCTCGTCGTAGATCGCACCCTTCACGCGCTGGGCGCAGAAGGTCTCGAACTTCACGCCGCGGCTGGGCTCGAAGCTCTTGATCGCGTCCATGAGTCCGAACAGACCGGCGGAGTTCAGGTCATCCACATCAACCTCGCTCGGCAGCTTCATACGAAGCCGCTCGGCGTTGAACTTGACGATGTGGAGGTAGTTCTCGATGAGCACGTTGCGCAAGCGCTCGAGGTCGACCGGGTTATCGCCACTGGCCTGCAGCGTCTTGAACGCCTGCCAGGTCGCATCGATCGGGGTTGGTTGCACGGGGGCAGCCACCGCCTGCTCGGTCAGTTCGACCAGATCCTCGGTGTCGTGGCCTGCGAGTTCTTTGGCGGACCTCAGCCGCAGCGCGCTGGTGGCGGTCCGACCGCTGCGCTTGGGTGGCACACCGCTGCCGCGGGCAACGCCCTTGGCAGATCCTTCTTTCAACGTACGAGCATTTGCTCTGGACATGCGTGGTCGCTCCTTGACCAAGGGGCCATTCGGCCCAGACCAGGTTCACGACGAGACATCCGTGCCGCGTCGGCCTCGTTGGTGCCATCCATGGCTCCGTCGAGACAGCGGGAACATAGCAGATGGTTTCCGGACGGTGCAAGGCCACCGACGGACCTTTGTGCCAATTTCATTTCTCGGACTTGACGAGGATCGGCACCGCCTGGCGGCGCACCTCCATCCGCACGACCACAGCATCGTGTGGTGCGTGCGGGCGATCACCATCCATCTGGTAGCGCACAGGATCATCGGCACCCCTGACGACGATCGACTGCGCCCGCCAATGCATGAAGCGCCGGGCGCGAGATTGTTGCCTGAGCCAGCACCGGATCACCCAGATCGATGCACCGATCGCCGTCCTGCACGGGAAGAAGCACGCATCGAGCAGCCCATCATCATCGATCGCCATCGATGCGGGATCGATGTGCGCGGCGTAACGGCGCGAGTTGCCAACGACAAGGAATCCCGGGCCCGGCAGCGCCCACGGCGAACCATCGAGTTCGACACGGAGCCGCTGCGCGCGCCACAAGAGCACTTGCCTGAGCATGGGCTTGACGTAGCTCAACTTCGAGATCGCGCCGGTGCGCGCGCCAGCAAGGGCGTGCACCACCTCGGCGTCAAGCCCGATGCCGCACATGGCCAGGAACGGTTCGCCGTTGACCAGCCCCAGATCCACGCGTCGAACGCGCCCATCGCGCAGTCGGTCGATCAAGGCCGGCAGATCACGACTCATGCCGAAGTGTTGCGCGAACAGATTTTCCGTGCCGAACGGCAGGTTGCAGAGCGGTACGCCCACGCGGGCGGCGCTCATGGCGGCCGTGCGCACGGCGCCGTCGCC
>SYIB01000238.1 GCA_005798965.1 Planctomycetia bacterium | reverse complement strand
GTCGGCGAGATCGTGGACGAGCACGAGCCTGAGCACGACATGGTGGCTTCGATCGCCGGTGATGCCACTGCCGGATGGACGGTCGATGGCCGCTACCGCGTCGATGACTTCAATCGGGAGACGGGCCTGTCGCTCCCCGAGGATGAGGACTACGACACCGTCGCCGGGTTCCTGCTGTCGTCGCTCGGTCGCGTGCCTGCGGCGGGCGAAGTGGTCGATTCGCACGGCGCCACGTTCGCCGTGAGCGATGCCACGCCGGCGGCGATCCGCAGCGTGACGGTGCGGATCAATGCTCAGCCGAACTCATCGCCGCGGAAGGTGCTGGCGAGGTAGGCATCGCGCACCATCGGGTCGTTGATGATGTCCTTGGGCGCACCGTCGCGGAGGTTGCGCCCCTCGTGGATGATGTACGCGCGGTCGCAGATGCGCAGCGTCTGCTGCACGTTGTGGTCGGTCACCAGGATGCCGATGCCGGTGTCGGCCAGCCGGCGCACTTCGCCCTGCAGTTCCTCGACGGTGTGCGGATCGACGGCGGCGAAGGGCTCGTCGAGCAGGATCAGCCGAGGATCAGTCACCAGCGCGCGAGCGATCTCGAGCCGCCGTCGCTCGCCACCTGAGCAGGTGCGCGCCTCGTCACGGCGCTTGTGCTCGAGCCCGAACTGCTTGAGCAAGGCGTTGCAGCGGTCGGTCCGCTCGGCGCCCGTCAGGGGCAGCGTCTGCAGGATCGCCATCAGGTTCTGCTCACAGGTCAGCCGCTGGAACACGCTCGGTTCCTGGGCGAGATACCCCATTCCGGCACGAGCGTGCTGGTACATCGGGAGCCGAGTCACATCGCGGCCGTCGAACTCAACCGAGCCGTTCTCGGGCGCGATCATCCCGATGGCCATCCGGAAGCTCGTGGTCTTGCCCGCACCGTTGCGGCCGAGGATGCCGACGATTTCGCCCGCATCAACCGTGAAGCTCACGCCGTCGACCACGCGGCGGCCACCGTACGACTTCACCAGTTCATGGGCGGCAAGCAGCGGCACGCCGGGAGTGTAGCGGTCCGGCTAGCATCGCTTGTCATGCGACAGTTCACTGCCATCGTGCTCGCGTGCCTGCCGTTCGCCGGCTGCGTGGAGCGCACGGTCAGCATCACCAGCGATCCGCCGGGCGCTCGTGTGTGGATGAACGATCGCGAGGTCGGCACGACGCCGTGCATCGTCGGCATCAACGACTACGGCACCTACGACGTGCGCATCGTCAAGGAGGGCTATGCGGCAGACTGGAACGGCCGCAGCGTGGACATGCCGATGTGGGATGCGCCGGGGCCTGACCTGGTTGGCGAGATTCTGCCTGTCGATCTGCGCAGCCGTTCCGAGTGGCACGTGACGCTGCTCCCGCTCTCGAAGGATGATGCGGCGCTCATCGAGCGCGCGCGTGCCGCCAAGGTCGAAGCCTCCAAGCCGCCCTTTGCCAAGTGATCAGGTGGTGGCGTCGCTTCCTGCCTGCGCGGCCGGCGACGCTGCTGACGGTGATGCTGCCCCCAGCGCGCGATCCAGCGCCACGATGCGCTCGGTGAGGGTCGCGTTGGCAGGGGGGAACCGCAGCTGGGCCAGCTCGCTCGCTTGGACCCAGCGAACCTGCGCGCAGCCGATGGCGCGCGGTGCCGCATCGCGTGGCGCCATCATCCAAAAGAGTTCAAGCGTGATCGGACCGAGCAGATGTGGGTCACCAACCGGACGAAGGTCGAGTGCCGCCACGCGCACGCCAACCTCTTCGAACAGTTCACGGGCTGCCGCTTGCGCACTGGACTCGCCCGGCTCAACCTTGCCGCCGGGCCATTCCCAGAACCCGCCGAGGGTGGCCGTGGGCAGCCGCTGCGCCACCAGCCACTCCGCGCGGCCGGATGGGCCCGGGCGGGCGATCGCGATGGCGGCGATGGCGGAGGGCATGGGCCGAGATTATCAGACGGGGCTGAAGCCGTGGGTCCGATGTGCGAAACCACTTGGAAAATCAACGAAATCAGGGCTACATGACCCATTGACGGTCGGCCTCCGTCGTAGATACTCCGAGTCCAGACTTCTTCGCGGCCTTTGGCCGTGATGCCGCCGTTCGAGCGTGTCGGAGCGTTCGAACGGCGGTTTTTCTTTTGGTGCCACGATCCGCTCCCGCGATGCGGTCGAGCGCGCGCCAGTAGCGTCCCGGCATGATCGATGCACTGGCGCTCGTCCTTGCCTCCGATGTCGGTTCCGACCCGGCGCCGACCCCGAAGGATCTTCAGGCTGCGGCGGTCACGCAGTACGGCGCGGAGGGTTCAAGCGCCTTCACGATCCTCATCGGCGGTGGATCCGATCTTGATGGAGCTGACTACGCGCAGGGAATCGCAGAGTATTCCTGGTTCGTGGCCGAGGGCCTTGGGCTGGGGCTGTACGCGAGCGGCATTGGCGTCTGGCAGCCGGTCGAGGATGCCGCAGGGGGTGGCGTGGGCATCGACATCCGCTGGCACTTCCTGCGCGAGGACACGTGGTCCGTGTACGGCGAACTGGGCTGTGGCGTGCAGTTCACCAACAACGAGGTCCCCGCCGGAGCCAGCGACACGAACTTCGCCCCGTGGGCAGGTGTCGGCATGCGGCATCAACTCGATGCCAGCACCTCGCTGATGCTCGGCGTGCAGTGGTTCCACCAGAGCAACGCCCGGACCGATGAACAGAATCCCGGCCGGGACAGCATCGGCGCGTACGTTGGCCTGAGCTGGCCGCTCTGAACGCCCCGTCCTGCTCTGGTCCGCAGAATCATGGCCCTGAGGGCCGTGAACCGATGACCTTCTCGGTCCCGAGCCGAAACGAACCTGTCCCGGAGCCAAGACCCCAAGGGAGAGCGCATGCCGACGGTACACTTGACCCGAGCTTCGAACGAGGCTCTCCCCGTGAAGACCGACTCCTTGACTCAACCTGAACCCAAGCTGCCCGTGGCCGATGCCGGGCTCCGCCTCGTCGGGACCGCGGCCCTGAACAGCCTGCCGAGTGACCACTCCGGCATGCTCCTGCTGCGTCAGGCCTGCGCGGCCCAGGCTGCCCTGGTGGCCGAGGCCATGCGCCTGCAGGTCCGCCTGAAGGCGGACGGTCGCTCCGACCCGATCCAGGCCATCACCGGGGCCAGCAGCCTTGAGCGGGCGGCTGCCGAGCTGGCCGAGCTGGTCCGGGTGCTCGATGAGCGCCTGTCGACCGAAGCGAGCCGGTAGCCTTGCGGCGTGAGCACCGAGACGACCTCCATCCGGGAAGGTGACGCGCTGGACGCGTCCGATCAGGCCCGGCTCCTCGACAGCCTTGACGCCATCCGCGACTTCCGCGGCGATGTGACGCTGGTCCTGAAGGGCGGCGCAACCATCGAGGGCTTCGTGTTTGACGTGATCGTCGGCAGCGACTTCGGTTCGTGCGCCCTGCGACTGCTGGTCCCTGGTGATGCGAACCGTCGGACCGTCGCCGGTCACGAGATCGCGGCGATCCGGATCAGCGGGCGCGATGCCGCGGCGGGCAAGACTTGGGAAAACTGGGTGCGCCGCTACGCCCAAAAGCGACTCGCCGGAGAACGCGCGAGCATCGAGAGTGAAACGCTCGATTGAGCGGGTGGAGCGGTCGAACCCGCTTGTGCGTCATCGCACGCTCAGAAATCGTCGTGGCGCCGACGCAACCTGAAGAGGTTGCGTTCCTCTTCAGGGTCCCAAAGGCACCAGCGCATTTCGCCGGCGATGCGCAGCATGACAGGCCACGAAATGGCTTCGTCGCTCACCCGCAGCACGGCGAAGTC
>SYIB01000237.1 GCA_005798965.1 Planctomycetia bacterium | reverse complement strand
GCGAGCTGCATCCTTCGCTCGCCAAGTGCAAGGAAGCAATCGGGCTCGTGAGTCGCTCCGGATCGGTCATGGCGATCGTGGCGCGGACGAGCGGTTTTCTCGGTCTCCGTCCACGCTCGGTTGCTCTGCTCACCGCTGTGCAGGTCGATGGCTCGCTCAGCGTGCTCGGAGTCAGCGCCCCGTTGCGCATGACTGGGCTGGGCTGGGAACCCGCGGTCTGATCGCACCATGCATCCTCTGGATCACTCGCCGGCTGTGGCCATCCCCTGAACGGAATTCCCCGCGGGGCGCACCGAAATTCCCGCGGGTGTTCGCCATCGGTGCCGTAGGGCCCTCACCATGCCTGTCTGGGGATCATGGGCAGCGTGCCCATCGGCCCGGGGCGCATCGGCGCCCTTGAGTCAATCAGGACAGAGGGGGCACACATGGTGGCCAGCATCGAATCGATGGCGTTGCACGAGCCTTCGGGCGCGTCGCATGGTGGGTGGGTTGGGGTCGAGTTCGCAGGGCGCACGCCGGACCCTGCATGGGTCATGGCACTGGAGTGGGCCAACCGCCAGCTCGATCCAGTCTCGATCACCAAGCACATGCAGTCCAAGCGCAGCATGCGTGAGCGCGCCATCAATGATCTCATGGCCGAGAGCGTGCACGGAGAACGCATGGCGTGCACCATCATGCACGATGCCGAGCGTGCGGCGCTGACCACGAATCTCCAGCAGGTGCTCTCGCTCGGCGTCGATCTCGCACCACATGATCCCGCATGTCCCCATGGCCGCATGCGCCGCGTGGCCTTGGCGATCGCAGCGCTCGCGTGGCACGACATCTACTTCAGCTCCACCGATCACCTCGATGACGACGCGTTCCATGACCTGCTCTTTACGGCGGTGCTGCAGGATCCCGTGCGTGACCTGCCTGGCGGAGCGCTCGTGCACGAGTGGGTGGACCTGGCCACAGCAGGGGGCGATGGCCTTCGTGAGCGTTGGCTCTCGTGGTACGCCAGTGATGGCGAGCGATCTGATGCAGCGGCCGATGGTGAACCCATGCCGCCGCGCCGCCGTCGCGATCCATCTCGTGATGCCGCGCTGCCACGGCCCTCGAAGCCATGATGCAGGTCCGATGCAATGGGGTCGCGAGAAAAATCTGAACCTTGCCTTGTGTGCCCCCGTCATGGAACCGATGGTGTTGGTGAGGGAGTTGAGGGACTCCGGTCGGCCTCTGCAACGAAGTGCCGCAGGAACAACAGCCGATCGTGGGACAGCCGCTTCGAGGGGAGGCGGCTGATCCCCTTTTTGCCAGACCTACACTGCATCCATGACCCACGGCTCACCGGCGTCGATGACTCCACGCGCCCATGTCCTCGTCGAGGATGGCTGGCGCGAGTCCGAGTCGACCCGATCGTTCATGGCCGTCAGCCCGGTGGATGACCAGGTCTTGAGCGAGCTCTACCCCATCAGCACGGCGAACGAACTATCGGCCATGGCTGCTGCCGCGAGCGCGGCACAGCCAAGCATGGCGCACCTGGCCTTGCATGAGCCGGCTCGTCTGGGTGCCTTCCTGCGGGCGATCGCCGTCGAACTGCAGGGCGCCAAGGACTTGATCGTGGACATGGCGCATCGTGAAACGGCCTTGCCCGCCGAGCCACGCCTGGGCAGCGTCGAGTTCGGGCGAACGCTGCTGCAGCTGGAGCAGGCTGCGGCGTGCTGCGATGCCGAACAGGCCGCTGTCGATCAGGCGCTGGCAGGCGACGCCGCCTTCGGAGAGCGGGCCAGCTGGCGGCGGCCACGCCGTGATGTGGCTGCAGGCATCGCCTCCATGCTCGAGCCGCTCGATCGTCCGGTCCTCTCGATCGGCCCCAACAACTTTCCTCTGGCCTATCACGGCTGCGTGGGCGGCGATACGGTCGCCGCATTCGCCAGCGGGCATGCTGTGATCGCCAAGGGGCATCCACTGCACCCGGGCACGGGTGTGCTGCTTGCCCAGTGCGTGCATCGTGCGGCCCGCGCCACGGGCATGCCCACGGGGTGCTTCCAGTTCATGGCCCACGCTGAGCCGGCCGACCTCGCAGCACTCATCGAGCACTCGATCGGCGCGGTGGCCTTCACCGGCAGCCGTCGTGCTGGGCTGTCCATCAAGGCAACGTGTGATCGCGTCGGTGTGCCGGCGTTCCTCGAGATGTCGAGCGTCAATCCGGTGTGGCTCGTCACCGCTGATGCAGCTGCGATCGATGCGTGTGCCGATGCCTGGCTGCAGAGCCTGACGCTCGGGGCAGGGCAGTTCTGCACCAAGCCGGGCCTGCTGCTGGTCCCGGATCGTGCCACGCTTGAGCACGTCGTGGCGCGCCTCGCACCACGACTGGATGCGCTCGATGATGCCACGCTCTTGAGCATCCACGGCGCAGCTGAGTTCCGAAGCAGCATCGAGCGGCTCCGCTCGGCCGGTGCCACCCTGCACACGGATCAAGCAGTGCGCGCAGCCGGCGGCGCGCGGGTCCGAGCGGCACTGTGCAGCGCGAGCGCTCGCGAGGCGCTGGGCGCGAACATGCTCGACGAGGTCTTCGGGCCCGTCGGAATGGTCCTGTCGCTCGATGGCGTCGGTCCTTCATCGATCTACGCAGCCATCGGCGGGCAATTGACCAGCGGCATCTGGTGCGGCCCGGAGACCGCACACGACATGGTGGCATCGTGGCTCGCGCAGCTTCGGCCTCACTGCGGCAGGCTGCTCGTGAACAAGATGCCCACGGGTGTGACCGTGACCGAGTCGATGGTGCATGGCGGGCCCTTCCCGGCCACTGGTTCGGCGGCCCACACGGCCGTCGGTTTCCCCACGAGCATGCTCCGGTTCGCGGCCCGGCGCTGCTACGACGCCGTGCCCCCGCAGTACCGGCCGCCACTGCTTCGTTGAACGATCGGTCAGCCGGTCAGCCGCGCGCGTCCCACGCCTTCAACAACTCGACCTCACGCTCGGTGCTGATGCCTGGTGCACGACCGCCCCACGCGAAAGTGGCCGGGCGCTCAGCCTTGGTGCGCTCGAAGTCAGCGACCGTGTCGCGCGCGGTCTCTGCCAGTGGTCGGCACGCGAGCCCGGCGCTGAACGCCTTGGTGCAGTTGGCGCGGCCCGAGCCTGCAGACTCGGGCATCTGCGGGATCCAGAGCGGCAGGCCCATCCATGGTGCGACACCCTGCTCAAGCAGCCACTGCTCGTCGCACCACGCGAACTCGACAGGATCGCTCACGGTCGCCTTGATCCCGGCCAGCATTTCTTCGAAGCTCAGTGGTCCCTCGGGGCCGTTGGCCAGATAGGTGCCGGCGTGCCCATCCTCGACGAGCCTGAGCATGAACGCCGCCACATCGCGGACATCGATGTACTGGACGCGCACCTCGGTGGGCTTGGGTGCGCGGGGCGCCAGCACGCGACCACCGCGGGCGATGCGGACCGGCCAGTACGTGAAGCGCAGCGAGTCGTCGCCGGGGCCCACGATGAGGCCAGGGCGTACCACGCACGACCGGTCGCGGTACACCAGATCGGCCTGCTGCTCGCACAGCGCCTTGAGCGGACCGTAGGTCTCGCCGGTCACGTCCTCGACCGTCGGATCGGGGATCGTGCCGACGGGCGTCGACTCATCGGGTGCGACCGAGTGGTCGGTGAAGACCGAGATGGTCGACACGAGCTGGTACAGATGCGTGACTGGCTCGAGCAGTTCGGCGGATGCCTTGGTGATGCGCGGCACGTACGACGAATTGTCGATCACCACATCGAAGCGGGTGCCTTCCTTGCGCATCGACGCCACGACCGCCTCCAGCGACTTCAGGCCATCGCCCTTGGCCGGATCGCGGTCGCCCTTCAGCTGGACGATGTCCTTGAACGCCTCGCCTGCGAAGCGGGTTGGGTCGGTCTTGCCGCGATTGAAGAGCGTGATGGCCCAGCCCTTCGCCATCGCCTGCTCGACCAGGTGCGGACCAAGAAAACCGGTGCCACCAAGGATCAGGATGCGCATGGGCGCAGGCTATGCGCGGGGCGCCTGCCATTGTTGCCAAAGAAGCCTGAAGATCAACGGGCGATCAACGGCCGATTCGCCAGCGCCGCACGGATCGAGGCGAGCGCCTCATCGCGTACACGCCCGGACACCGGCAGCCGCGGCCCACGCACGCGCTCGGTGCCCATGCCGACCTCAGCCTGCACCAGTTTGATGAGCTGCACGAATTCAGGCACGGTGTCCATGCGCAGGAGCGGCAGGAACCAGCGGTAGAGCGTGGTGGCCTCGTCCACCCGTCCGGCGCGGGCCAGATCGAACAGGCGCACGCTCTCGACCGGCAGTGCATTGACCAGTCCAGCCACCCAACCGACCGCGCCCGCGGCCACGCCCTCGACGAGCATGTCATCGAGACCGACGAAGCACGCCACTCGCTCGCCCAGCTCGGCACGCAGGGCCGTGATACGCCGGGTATCACCGCTCGAATCCTTCACGGCGTGGAGGTTGGCGTGTCGCGCTGCGAACCCAGCCACCTGCTTGGCATCGATGTCGACACCGTAGGCGTTCGGATTGTTGTAGAGCATGCATGGAAGTCGCGTCGCCGAG
>SYIB01000236.1 GCA_005798965.1 Planctomycetia bacterium | reverse complement strand
CGGGCCGTCACAACCGAGAATCAGGCCTTGGAGGCAGTCGCTTTGAGCACGCGATGACCGATGTCCGAGCGGAAGAACGCGCCAGGGAACTCGATGCAGCGGGCCGCCTGGTTGGCCAAGGCCTGAGCGCGCTCAAGCGTCGTCGCCAAGGCCGTCACCCCCAGCACGCGGCCGCCGTTGGTCACGAGCGTGCCATCCTTGCGGCGGGTGGTCCCCGCATGGAAGACGACGACCTTTTCATCGTCGCCCGCGCAAGCTTCCGCCGCGGAAATGCCTGTGATGGGGTCGCCCTTGCGCGGAGTGCCCGGGTAGCCCTCGGCGCACACGGCCACGCATACGGCTACACGCTGGTCGAACGTGAACGATGCCTCGTCAAGGGAACCGGCGGCGCACCGCCAAAGCGTCTCGACAAGATCCCCCTGGAACCGCATCATGAGCGGCTGGGTTTCGGGATCCCCGAAGCGGGTGTTGAACTCGAGCACCTTGGGGCCAGCGGGCGTGAGCATCAACCCTGCGTACAGCACGCCCCGGAACGGGATCCCATCTCGCTTGAGAGCGTCAACCGTCGGTACGAGCACGTCACGCACGACCGCGTCCATCGTGGCCTCGTCGGCCAGAGGGGTGGGGCAGTACGCGCCCATGCCGCCGGTGTTGGCGCCAGTGTCGCCCTCACCGACCTGCTTGTGATCCTGGCATGGTTCGAGCAAGCTGATGGTGCTGCCATCGACGAGTGCGAGCACGGAGAGCTCCTGACCCACGAGCTTTTCCTCCACCACGACCTTTGCCCCTGCATCGCCGAACTCCTTGGCGCCCATCATGCGACGGATGACGGCAGCAGCGTCGCCGCCCCGGTCGCACACGACCACGCCCTTGCCGGCGCAAAGGCCTGCCGCCTTGACGACCATCGGCTGGTCGCGCGAAAGCACGTAGTGCAGTGCAGCATCCATGGACGTGAACGACTTGCCCTCTGCCGTGGGCACGCTGGCTTGCCGCATGAGGTCCTTGGCGAAGGCCTTGTCGCTCTCCAGGCGCGCGCCCGCTTGGACAGGGCCGAACACCGGCACACCGGTCGCGGCGATCGCATCAGCGAGCCCCGCTTCGAGTGGTGCCTCAGGCCCGATCACGACGAGGCCGATCTTTTCCTTGCCGAGCCAGTGAAGGAAGTAGTAGTTCCGCGTGGCCGCGACGTCTTCGGGGCAGGCCTTGCACAGCGCCTGGATCCCCGGGTTGGCCGTCTTCTCGCACCAGAGTTCCCCCAACCGCCGCGAACCGCGCATGCGCCAAGCGAGAGCGTGCTCGCGACCACCGGAACCGACGAGCAGGACATTGATGCGATCAGGCAGGGCCTCGGACATAGGTCGAGTGTAGTGGTCACGCCGCGGCAGCCGGGCCTTCGTGCTAGCCTTCCGACCTCGGAGTCCCCACCATGGTTCGAGCCCTTGCCATCGTCGCCTGCCTCGTCGCGCCCGTTGCTGCCTTCGCGCAGGATGGTGCCGACCTTCTCAAGCAACTCAACGGCACCCTGGCCAAGGCGAGCGCCGACAAACTCAGCTGGAAGCCCGTGCTCGAGGCATGGGCAGCGATGCCCGCGCCGCCGTGCGCCGCCGATGCCGGCTGTGGCCAGGACACGATCTGGCCCGGGATGAAGGAGTGGTCGAAGTTCGCAGAGTGGGCCAAGGCCAATCCAGCCATGGGGAAGGCCGTGATCGCCGCCCAGTCTTCCCTCGCGTGGGGCATGCCCTACGGGGATGCGTCACTTCCCGCCGCGCTCAAGGGCAAGGCTGTGGCCGTCATGCTGGGTGATGGGGATCACCTCGTCAACATGAAGGTCGGTTACCTCGCAGCGTTGCGCGCGATCGGCCAGTATGTCACGGCCGAGCAGTACCGACTCTGTGATGAAGGCAAGTTCAAGGAAGGCTTCGAGCTCGGTGTCGCGTACTTGCGTCTGTTGCGCCAAGTGTGCGACCAATCGCTGCTCACGGAGAAGCTGTTCGGGATGGAACAGCTGTCGCAGGCTCTCTCGATCCAGCGCGACATGCTCTGGCGGTACCGCGACAAGGCACCTGTGGCTGTGCTGAGCGAGGTCGCGCTCAAGGGCTATCCGTTTCTCGGCACCGGTGACAGCGAGCGCATGCGGCGCCTGCTCCTGCCGGAGGGCGACCGCCTGATCGTGGCGGCGCAACTGTCCCGTGGCTTCGACGATGCCGGGCAGCCCGATGCCGATCGCTTCGCCTCGGTCTTCGGGGCCGACCCCGACCAAGCGAGCCCCATGCAGCGCTTCGGCGAGGAAAAGATGTGGAAGCGGGTGGCCGAGGTCCACGGCAGCCTCGAGGCGAGCGAGGAGAAACTTCAAGCGATCTACGACGACTGGTGGCGCCGCTGGCGCATGCGCGCCTACGGCAACCCGATCTTCGAACTGCCGACGGAAACGAGCCGACTCAATCCCGTGAAGTACGCGGCGGTGTCGAAGCTCCTGCAGGACTTGACCAAGGCCTTCGATGCCCGCAACGTACTGATCGCGAACGCCAACGGCACGGCGTTTGCCGCGGCGGTGGTGGCTCGCTACCGGGCCGACCAGGGGCGTTGGCCGCAGAAACTCGAGATCGCGATCCAGGCTGACTACATGAAGACGAAGATGAACCTCGATCCCTACGACAAGGCGTACAAGGGCTTCGAGTACCGCGCGATCGCCAAGCCCAAGGCGGTCGATGCAGCTGTAGGTCGCATCGAGGCACCTGGCATCCTCATCTTTGCCAAGGGCATCGACCACGAGAGCAACGAGGCCGCGACCCACACCGACGACGGTTCCAAGGGTGACATCCTCATCTGGCCGCCCGTGCGCGAACTCGCGCGCGAGCAGGGCCTCATCGGCGGCTGAGCCGCAGGAGCAAGGAAGCATGCAGGACGGCATCGAAAAGGTAGTCATCATCGGCAGCGGACCCGCAGGCTGGACCGCCGCGATCTATGCGGCGCGCGCGAGTCTGTCGCCGGTGGTCTACGTCGGGGTCCCCGCGTCGAATCCCGCGCCGGTGCTGCCGGGTGGGCAGCTCATGATGACCACCGAGGTCGAGAACTACCCGGGCTTCCCGCACGGCGTGACCGGCCCTGAGATGATGCAGAAGTTCCAAGAGCAGGCCGAGCGGTTCGGTACGCGGGTCATCGGCGATGACATCGTGCACTGTGACTTCTCGCAGCGCCCGTTCACGCTGAAGACCGGTGACGGCAAGGTCGTCCGCGCGCACTCGGTCATCATCGCGACCGGAGCCACCGCGAACTGGCTCGGGCTCAAGAACGAGCTGCACCTGGCGCAGACCGGCGGCGGCGTGAGCGCCTGCGCGGTCTGCGACGGTGCGCTGCCGGTCTACCGCGGCGCCACGGTCGCCGTCGTCGGCGGTGGCGACACGGCGATGGAGGAAGCCAGCTACCTGACCAAGTTCGCGGGCAAGGTGCTCATCATCCACCGGCGCGACAGCTTCCGCGCCAGCAAGGCGATGCAGGAGCGGATCCTCCAGGATCCCAAGGCCGAGGTGCTCTGGAACAAGGTGGTCATCGACGTGATCGGCGAGAAGCGCATCGAGGCGCTCGAACTCGAGGACACCGTGACCAAGGCCCGCTCGCGGGTCGCCGTCGGGGGCCTCTTCATCGCGATCGGCCACTCGCCGGCGACGAAGTTCCTGCAGGGGACCGGCCTCGCCTTCGACGACAAGGGCTACGTGTCGCTCGCCACGCGCTCGAGTGCGACAAACGTCGACGGCGTCTTTGCCGCAGGCGACGTGGCAGATCCGACCTATCGCCAGGCCGTCAGCGCCGCGGGCATGGGCTGTCAGGCGGCGATCGATTGCGAACGCTGGCTCGCCACGAAGGGCGTGCACTGAGGTCGCATGGGCGCCGATCCGACATCGACCCGCACGAAGGACCGATGGGTCACGTTCGGGTCACTCGTCGCGATGGTGCTTGGTGCGGCACTCGGTGAGTGGATTCACCGCAACGGCGGCACCGCCAACGGCTTCGCCCTCATCGGAGAGATGCTGTTGGTCCGGCCGCTGCTGCTGCTGGTCGTGCCGCTGATCCTCTTCAGCGTCATCGGTGGCGCTGCGAGCCTTGGCGCCACCGGCCGACTCGGTCTGCTGGGCGGTGCGACGCTCGCGTTCTTCTTGTCGACGATGGGCATCGCCGCCGCGCTCGGTGCGCTGCTGGTGACTTGGATCGCTCCCGGATCATCGATCGATCCTGCCGTGGCGGCTGCGCTGAAGGCTGCGCCCGATGCGCTGCCGGCGGCGGTGGCCTCCGGCGAAGTCGGCACCCTCAACGATGCCTGGCGCTCGATTCTCTACCAGCTCGTACCGAAGAACGTGTTCGGCGAGATGGTCGCTGCGCGCCCGCTCGGCTTGATCACCTTCAGCATCCTGCTCGGGCTCGGCCTGTCGGCTGCCGGTGCCACCGGGCGCACAGCCATCGACGTCATCGAGGGCGTGAACCAGGCCCTGATGCGCGCGATCGGCTGGGTGCTCTGGGTGCTCCCGATCGGTGTGCTCGCGCTGGTGACCTCGACCGTGGCGAAGACCGGTTTCGAGTCGCTCTCAGGCTCCCTTGGGACGTACATGCTCGTGGTGCTCGGCGGCCTCCTGCTGCACGCCTTCGTCGTGCTGCCGGCCATCATGCTGGCCTTGGGTGGCGGCAACCCCTATGCCTTCCTGTGGCGAGTCCGTCGCGCCATGTTGACTGCGTTCAGCACCAGTTCAAGCAGCGCCACGCTGCCGGTCACGATGGAGGCGTGCGAGTCGTCCGGCTGCAGCCGCCGCGCCACGCGCTTCGTCTGCCCGCTGGGCTCGACGCTCAACATGGACGGCACGGCGCTCTACGAGGCGGTTGCCGTCGTCTTCCTGTGCCAGCTCTTCGGGATCGCGCTCGGTGGCACCGAGCTGGCTGTCGTCGTCGTCACGGCGACGCTCGCCGCGGTCGGTGCAGCCGGCATTCCGAGTGCGGGCCTCGTGACCATGGTGCTCGTGGTGCAGGCCGTCAACGCGAGCCTGGGCAATGATCCGGCCCGTTCGCTGCCAGTGGAGGCCATCGGCATCATCATCGGCGTGGACCGCATCCTGGACATGGTCCGCACAATGGTCAACGTGCAGGGCGACATGATCGGAGCGCGGCTGCTGACGCCGCTTGCACCCGACGACGACGAGGGCTGATCGCCCCAGCCTGCGCTCACGTCACGCCTTGGGCGGCAGTGCCTGGCGCACATGCAGTTCCTGCAACTGGGCCAGGTCGACCGGGCCGGGGGCCTCGATCATCAGGTCGCCGCCGGACTGCGTCTTCGGGAACGCGATCACGTCGCGGATGTTGTCTGTGCCCACGATGTGCATGACCAGCCGGTCGAGGCCGAAGGCGATGCCACCGTGTGGCGGCGCGCCGTGGCGAAGGGCACTGAGCAGGAATCCGAACTTGGCTTTCGCATCCTCGGGAGTCAGGCCGATGAGCTTGAAGACGCGCTCCTGCACATCCATGCGGTGGATGCGGATCGACCCGCCCGCGATCTCGCTGCCGTTCAGCACGAAGTCGTAGCCCGCGCTGAGGCACGCACCGGGATCGCTCTCGAGGATGCCGAACTGGTCGGGGTTGGGGCTCGTGAAGGGATGGTGCAGCGCGACCCAGCGCTTGCCATCCTCATCCCAGTCAAACATCGGAAAGTCGATGACCCAGAGGAAGTTCCAGCGGCCTTCGGGGATCAGGCCCAAGTCGCCCGCCAGCTTCAGGCGCAATTCGCCCATGGTCTTGGTCGCGACCTCCCAGCCGTCGCAAGCGAAGAGCACGGCATCGCCGACCTGCAGGCCCAGGCGCTCGATCAGGCGGTCCTTGATCGGCTCGAGGAACTTGGCGATGCCGGTCTCGAGGCCGTTGGCCGTGAACTTGACCACCGGCACGCCGCCGGCCTTGAAGGTCTTGACCCATTCGGTGTAACCGTCGGTCATCTTGCGGGTGAGCTTGTCGGCGCCGCCCGGCACGCGGATGCACTTGACCACGCCCTTTCGACCGGCTGCACTGCGCTTGGCCAGGGCTTCCTGGAACACCTTGAAGTCACAGCCCGCGGCGAGATCCGAGACATCATGGATGTGCAGGTCGAATCGCGTGTCGGGGCGGTCGATGCCGTAGCGCTCCATCGCCTCGGCATAGGTCATCATCGGAACCTCGCCGACGTCGTACTGGAAGAGCTCGGTCCACAGTCCGCGCACGAATCCAGTCATCATCGACATCACGTCCTCGCGCTCGACGAAGGACATCTCAAGGTCGATCTGGCTGAACTCGGCCTGGCGGTCGGCGCGGGGGTCCTCGTCCCGCAGGCATCGGCAGATCTGCATGTACCTGTCGCAGCCAGCGACCATCAGGATCTGCTTGAAGAGCTGGGGGCTCTGGGGCAGCGCGTACCAACTGCCCGGATGGAGGCGGCTGGGGACGATGAAGTCGCGCGCGCCCTCGGGGGTGCTCTTGATGAGCAGCGGAGTCTCGATCTCCATGAACCCGTTGCCTGCGAAGTAGTCGCGGGCATACTTCGTGATGCGGCTCCGGGTCTTGAGGATGTGCTGCATACGCGGCCGGCGCAGGTCGATGTACCGGTAGCGCAGGCGGGTTTCCTCGTTGATCTTCTCCGCCTCGTGCTCGTCGGGAAGGATCGGTGGGGTCTCGGCCTTGTTGAGGACCTCGAGGCGCTCAACGACCACCTCGACCTCGCCGCTGGCGAGCTTGGGGTTCGCACCGCCGGCACGCAGCCGGACCGTGCCCTTCACGGCCACCACGTCTTCGCGACGCAGTGCGTGCGCGGCGTTCACCACGTCATCGGCGCTGGACTCGAGG
>SYIB01000235.1 GCA_005798965.1 Planctomycetia bacterium | reverse complement strand
TACTTCGCGTTCCTTCGCCAACTGAGCCAGATCGACATCGATCTGGCGGGGGAGTTCCTCGTGATGGCGGCGACGCTGGTGGAGATCAAGAGCCGCACGCTCGCCCCGCGGGAGACGAAGGAAGGCGAGGATGGAGCGACCGAGGGTCTCGACCCGGCCGATCCGCGCTTCGAGCTCGTGCAGCAACTGGTCGCCTACCAGCGCTTCCGCACGGCTGCCGACACGCTCGACCGGCTGCGACGCGACTTCGCCAAGCGCCACGCCATCGGTGGCGTGGGCGCGGGTTCCGAGCCACAGGGCACTGACGAGTCGATCGAACTCGAGGATGCGCACATCCTCGACCTGTTCGGCGCGTTCGAGCGCATCATGCAGTCGGTGGATGTGTCGCGCCTTGGGGACCACAAGGTCGAGTACGACGATACGCCGATCGGTCTGCATCAGGACGACATCGTCGACAGGCTCGAGCGTGCAGGGGGTCGATCCATGACCCTCCAGGAGATCTTCAGCGGCCGGACGCGGGGCGAAGCCATCGGATTGTTCCTCGCGCTTCTCGAACTGGCTCGCAACCAGCGGGTGGCGATACGGCAGGAGCGCGCCGACGATGCCGTTGAGATCGCCCTACCTGCGACGGTTGATCCATCAATTTCGGCCTGATGTTCGACAAAGGGCCTTGCAGTACGCCGCGGGTCTTGAGATGGTGTATAAGTAGTCATCTTTTGGAGGGTCCCGTCATGACTGGTCTTTCAACTGTTCTTGTTGCTGCCGTGTTCATCCCGTCAGCCCCCCTTCAGCCTTCCACAACCCGGGGGCCCGTGCCATCGTCGACCTGCGGCCTGTGCGCATCGTCTGCGAGCGTTTGTTCTGCGTCCAGCAACTCTCAGGTCAGCGCCATGATCGTGGCGAGCGCAAGGGCACCCGGAACTGCCGCCACGCGCGGGGCATGGACCACGCTGTACGTGGCAGACATCGTGTTTCCAATCGTCGGGCTTGACCCTGAGTTGGACATGATCTTTGGATCGGACGGTGGATCGTGCTCAGGGGCCGGCTGCCCGCCTCAGGCCACAAATCCCGTGGCACGCGTGGGTGGGCCACCGATCGAGCGCAACAGTCGCGCACAAGCCCGCGCCCTGCGCGAACGCAAGCTCGTCCTATTCCTGAGCGACGCCTATCCGGACCAGGAATTCCGGATCGAGGGTGATCTGCTCTACATCCGCGATCGCTGACGCAAGACACTCAGGTCCGTCCGGGCTGCCGTGCCAGGATCGCAGCCACGGCGTCCTGCAGATCCTTGGCCTTGCCGACCTGGTTCTCCTTGAGGTCGTTGCAGAGCACGCTCATGGCGAAGCGACGCCCGTTCGCGCAGACGACGTATCCCGACAAGCAGCTCGTCCCTGCGATGTAGCCAGTCTTGCACCACACCTTGGCGAGCGAATCCGGGACTGCGTCCATGCGCTTCTTGAGCGTGCCGCTGCTGCCGGCCTCGGCGAAGCTGCGCAGGTAGGCATCGAAGTCAGGCAGCATGCGCGGCATGGCGAGCAGCCACCGGGCCATGCCCATCGCGGTCACACGGTTTTCCTTGCTCATGCCGCTGCCATCCCGGATCGCGAAGGACTCGACTTCGTTGCCGATCGCGGCGCGCAGCGTGGCCCGCATCAGGTCCTGGCCATCGGCCCATGAGCCGGGGCGGCCAGTGGCCTTGGCGGCTGCGCGCTTGAGCAGCGACTCGGCGTACAGGTTCTCGCTGTCGGTGTTCGCGCGCGCAACCACGCTGGCCAGAGGCGTGCTCAGCGTGGGGCCGACGGAAGCGCCGGATGGCGCTGCATCGGCCGCGGCTGCCACGCGTACCGAGCCCACATCGACGCCGTTGGTTCGCAGGCGCGAGGCGAGCAGGTTGCCCAGGAAGAGCGGGGGATCCTGCATGGTGACGATGTACGGTCCATCGGCCTTCGCCAGGTTGCCCTTGATGGCGTATGCATCGGTGCCCTGTGCGCGGGCGATGCCGGCGGACTGCTTGGCGCCCTTGCCCTGCCTGGCGGTCGCATCGTTCACCACCGTCAGCCACGGTGCGGCAGGTTGGGTACGCCAAGCGACCTTGCCATCCTTGGGGCTGAGCCAGAACCGCAGCGAATTGAAGTGGAAGTTGATGCCCCAGCACGGCACGCAATAGGTGGCATCGAGCTGGTCACGCGGCCAATCAGGGTGTGCACCCTCGCGCGCGAAGATGCGGTCGTCGACCACGATCTCGCGGATGCGCGGTACGCGCAGGCGCTCGACGGCCCGGGCCCACTGGTCGACCAGCTGTTCCGGCGTGAGACCGGTGTGCATGGCACCCTGCGCATCCTTCCACACCGTGCCCGAAAGCAGCTCCGGATCTCCCAGCGACGGGTCGCCGTCGCCCACGATCGTGAGCCGGTCCCCTTGCAGCAGAAGCTTCGTGCCGAAGCTGAATCCATCGCCGAGCACCATCATGGCCAGGCCGGTGGTGATCGCCTTCTGGTTGCTGGCCGGGCGCATCGGGCGCGAACCGCCGAGGTCGACGATCACGGCATCGCGATCGAGATCGCCCACGACCGCGGTGACATTCGACGCGAGCCCGCTCTTGGAGATCGCCGCTCGGATCTGCTCGGTGATCGCCGAATCGATGGAGATCGTGGCGGCCGCAGCCGACTGGGTCTTGGTCGCGACGGCAGGGGACTGCGACGACGCGGGCGCACGCGCACTGGCACGATGGCTGGCGGACACGAGCAGGGTCGCGGAGGCACCGATGAGCGCCAAGGCCGCGACCGTCGCCCATCCGTGGCGAAGGTCGAAACTCATGGCCGGGAGTGTACGGAGACAGCCCGCAAAAGCGAGACGAGGCGCCCCGAAGGACGCCTCGTCAAGGCTCCGACAGTCGTCGGAGCGATCATCAGGGCGGGACGGCCCGGCTCAACTGCCGCCGACGACCATGCGACGGAAGCCCGTCAGCGTGGTGCCCGCGGGCAGTAGGTCCTTGATCTTCTTCTTCTCGTCGAAGACGAACGCTTGGCCGAGGAGCGTGACTTCCTCGAACCACTTGCGCATCTTGCCTTCCGCCATCTTCTCGGCGATCTGGGCCGGCTTGCCACTGGCGGTGGCTTCGGCGGTCGCCTCGGCGCGCTTCTGCGCCAGTTGGTCGGCGGGGAGGCCGCTCTCGTCGATCGACTGAGGGGTCACGGGCGACGCCACGATGTGCTGGCAGATCGCGGCGCCGGTCTCAGCGTCGAGGGTTCCGGTGAACTCAAGGATCGCGCCCTGCTTGTGGTCGTGGTGCAGGTACGAGGCGTATGACTTGCCGGACATGACCTGGCCGCGGGCGAACTGCACGTTCTCGCCGGTCTTGAGGCGCACGTCGTCGACGCGGGTGGTGATCGCCGGGGTGGCGGTCACGGCACCCGCAGCGGCCTCGAGGGCCATCTTCGCGACATCGGCCGCCATGGCGCGGAACTCGGCGTTCTTGGCGGTGAAGTCGGTCTCGCTGCGGATCTCGATGATGGCGATCTTGCCGTTGCCCGAGGCGATGGCCAGGCAGCCCTCGCCGGCGGGACGGTCGGTGCGGCCATCCATCTTGTCCTTCATGCGCTCGCGCAGGAGCTTCTCGGCGGCATCGAAGTCGCCATTGGCTTCGACGAGGGCGTCCTTGCAGGCGCCCATGCCGAGGCCGGTCTTCTGGCGCAGCTTCATCACGGTCTTCGGATCGATTGCGGCGGTGCTCATGGTGGTGCTCCGTTGGTGTGCTGGTGCGCGGGATCAGGCGCTGGCGGTGGGGCTGGCGGGTGCGCCCTGGCCATCGTCCATGCGGAAGCGGCTGCGGGCGCTGCGGCGGCGCGGGGCCTGGCCATCGCCTTCGCCGGCGGGCGCGTCGGCATCATTCGAGGCCGGGGCCGAGGTGCGGTTGCCCTTGCCCTCGGTGGCTGCGGCGCAGAGTTCGCGCACGACGATGTCGATCGAACGCATGCTGTCGTCGTTGCCGGGGATCGGGATGTCGGCCATGTCGGGGTTGCCGTCGGTGTCGATGAGGCAGATCGTCGGGATGCCAAGATTCTTGGCTTCGTTCAAAGCGTTCATCTCGCGCTGCGTGTCGATCACGACGAGCGCGCCGGGCAGGCGGGTCATCGACCGCAGCCCGTTGAGGTTGCGATAGATCTTCTTGTGCTCACGGGCGAGCTGCGCTTCCATCTTCTTGGAGTAGTTCTTGATGTCGCCGGTCTCGACGAGGCGCTCAAGCTCCTCGAGTCGCTTCAGGCGCTCGCGTACGGTGCGGAAGTTGGTCAGCGTTCCGCCGAGCCAGCGTTCGGTCACGTACGGCATGCCCGATGCGCCGCAGTGGGTCTCGACGGCCGCGCGGGCCTGGCGCTTGGTGCCGACGAAGACGACATCCTTGTTTTCCGACACGCACTTCGCGATGAACTTCTTCGCGAGCAGGATCCCCTTGATGGTCTCCTTGATGTCGATGATGTGGATCTGGTTCTTGGTCCCGTGGATGAACGGGCCCATCTTCGGGTTCCAGTTGCTGCGGCGCTGGCCGAAGTGGATGCCGGCTTCAATGAGTTCGTTGACGAGCGATGACATGGTCGTTTCCTTTTGAACAGCGACACCGACGGCCAGGCGCGATGGTCGCCCTGCCGCCATGAGGGCGCTTCAGGGTTGGGCGGGATGCCCTTCGGACGGTGAGTTCGCCGCGCGCCCATCATGCGCGCCGCGCTGCAGCGTGCGGGGGAGGACGCGTGTCCACCAGCCGCTCGGGGCAGACGGGCAAGGCTACCGGGACCGCCGCATGGCGGCAAGCATCGCAGTGCGGGATTATCGCTGCAGTGGCCGATAGGATCCGCCTCCATGCTCGATCAATGCTTCAAGGCCTACGACGTTCGCGCGACCTACCCCGAGCCGTTGAATGAGGAGGGCGCCTGGTCGATGGGCTACGCCACGGCACGGTTCCTCGCCGATCGCGCGCAGGAGCAAGGTCTCGACAGTCCGGGCATGCGTCACATCGTGGTCGGCCGGGACATGCGGCGCAGCAGCCCGTCGCTCTCGCGTGCGCTCATGGACGGCATGCTCGACTTCGGCGCGAACGTGATCGACATCGGGCTCGTCGACACGCCGGCGGTGTACTTCGCGATCAATCACTTCGGCGCAGCGGGCGGGGTGCAGGTCACCGCCAGCCACAATCCTGCGCAGTACAACGGCTTCAAGGTGAGCCAGGTCAAGGCGCGTCCCGTGGGGCAGGGCACCGGGCTCGAGCTGATCAAGCAGCATGCTGCACTCGCATCGCGGGCATCGGCCGATCGCGAAGGCGGCATGCATGCCGAGCGCGACATCTGGCAGGCCTATCGCTCGCATCTGCTGCGACTGCTCGATCCCTGCTACCAAGACGGTTCACGCAAGGTCCGGATCGCGATCGATGCCAGCAACGGCATGGCGGGGGTGGCCGTGCCGAAGCTCTTCTCGGGCCTGCCCGGCCTCGAAATCGAGGCGATCAACTTCGACACATCGAGGGGCGAGTTCGTGCATGAGCCCAATCCGCTGGTTGAGGCGAATCTTGCCCAGGTGCGCGAGGCGGTCGTGCGTGGAAAAGCTGACTTCGGCGTCTGCTTCGATGGTGATGCCGACCGATGCATGGTGATCGACGAACGGGGCGCACCGATCGGCTGCGATCTCATGCTGGCCGCGATGGTCGGTCGTGCGCTGAAGACCAACCCCGGTGCCGCGGTGGTCTACGACCTGCGATCCTCGCGCAGCGTTCCCGAGGCGATTCGCGAGGCGGGGGGCGAGCCCGTCGAGAGCCGCGTGGGGCACGTCTTCATGAAGGCCGCGCTCGCCCAGACGGCCGCACCGATCGGCGGTGAGCTCAGCGGGCACTTCTACTTCGCCGATCTCTGGAGCACCGACAGCGGGGTCCGTGCGTTCATCGAGGTGCTGAACCTGCTCGCCTCGAACGGCCGCACGCTGTCGGACTCTGTTGCGCCCTTCCGGCGCTACGCCCAGTCCGGCGAGATCAATTTCGAGAACCCCGACACCGCGGGCACGCTCGAGCGGCTCAAGGCACGCTACGCCACAGCCAGGATGAAGGAACTCGATGGGCTCTCGCTCGACACGGGAGCGTGGTGGGCGAACATCCGCCGGTCGAACACCGAGCCGCTCCTGCGCCTGAACCTCGAGGCACGCGACGCGGCTGCCGTCGGCGCCGCGCTCGCGGAGCTTGAGCCGATGCTGGGCCAACGCGTGGATCACTAATGGAACGCGCGGTCTGGCTCAGGTCGTTCGGACTCGCTCGCGACCCCTTCGACGCTCCGGACGCGCGCCGCGACGAGGTGCTTGCCTTGGAACCGATGGGCATGATGCACGTGCGGTACGCCGAGGTGCATGGTGCGACCGAGGTGCCGCACTCCTGCCTGGTCGAAGGGGTGCCCGGCAGCGGCAGGACTGCTCTGTGCATGCAGCTGGTGGCCGAGGACGAGCATGCTGCGCTGCAGCGGCCGGGCCTGGGGCGTCGTGTGGTCCCGATCGACCGCTTCACCGAAGTTGCGCGCGGCGTCGAGGAGCGTCGCGGCGGTGAGATCACCGCGAGCGAGGCGATCGATCTTGTGCTGCACCGCATCGTTCCGGAGATCGTTGACGAGGTGCTCGGGATCGCCAATGACGGCACGCGGCCGAGGATGCCCGTGGCCGATGCCGCTGCCGCGATCGAGTCCGCGGGGCCATCGGCGTGTCGCGACCTCGTGGTGTTGCAGGCGCTCTATGACCGCGCGGACGGCGCACCGAGCAGGACGATGGCCCTGCGCGATCGATTCGCGCTCAGCGGCGGCGTGCTCGCCGAGGCCTCGCGGTCGTGGGGGATGGTGCTCCTGGGTTCGAGCGTGTTGATCTGCATCGTGCTGGTGGCCTTCGGCGATTCACGCGATGCAGCGCTCGTGCGGGCGCTCCCAACGGTCGCTCCCGAATGGGCGCAGGCGCTGCCGTGGATCGGCTTGGGGCTCGTCTTCAGCGCCAGCCTCGGACTGCTCGGCCGCTGGGCGGTGGCCGGACTGTATTCACGCAGCCGCGTTCGCCGTGCGATGCGATCGATCGTGGTGACGGACCGTGATGCAGACGACTTGGGCACGTGCCTGAACGAGTGGCGGCCGGTGGATCTGCGCCGAGTCCCCAAGCGCGGCGCGATCGCGCCACGCCTTGAGTTGCTTGATCGTCTGGAACGCATCGTTCGCCTGCTCGGCTGGCGCTCGATCGCGGTGGTCGTGGATGGGGTCGGCGACGACGCCACATCGCGCCGGGCCATCCGGGCGCTGCTCGATGAACGCATCGTCCAGCGTTCGGGGACATCGGTGGTTCTGGCGGCGCCGCCGGCGGCAGTGGAGGACGTGCGTGTGCCGTGCTCGCGCGTCGTGCTCGACTGGCCGGCCTCGGCCCTTCGGCGGCTGATCCAGTCGCGCCTCGATCGATGTGCGGATCGACCGGTGGCAGCGCCATCGCTCGATGCCCTGTTCGAGCCGGCGATCACGCGGCAAGAGATCGACGGCCTGCTGGCGCGGTGGGCCACGCCGCGCGCCGCGCTCAATGCGATGCACCGGTTGGTCGCAGCGCACAACGAACCGCCACCGACGCAGCGGCCGATGCTCGATGCTGAGGACGAATCCAGCGTCGAAGTTCCGTGGCACTTGGCCCACCCCATCACGCGTGCAACGCTCAAGCGCGTGCTGGATCATCATCGGCCGGCCTAGGAGGCTTGGCTGGCGTTCAGGCTGTGTTGGTCGGTCGATCCCCCGTGGCACATCCCTGGCCAGCGTGCGTCACTCGCCGGGGATGTGGGTGATCACGCCTTCCCACGGGCTGCTGGCGGTCGCGAACTTCCGTCGCGGGATGCGGCCGCTGCGCGCGCCGTGCCAGCCGGCCTCGAGGGCAAGGCGCATCGCATGCGCCATGCGCACCGGATCCTTGGCGTGTGCGATGCCGGTGTTCAGCAGTACACCGTCAGCGCCGAGCTCCATCGCGATCGTGATGTCGCTCGGTGTTCCCACGCCGGCATCCACGATGACGGGATAGCCGGGCGATCCGCCGTGCGATGGATCCTTCAGCAGCTCGAGGATGATCGCGATCGCACTCGGATTGGCGATGCCGCGCCCCGAGCCGATGGGGCTGCCCGCGGGCATCACGCTGGTGGCACCTGCATCACGCAGCCGCACCGCCATGATCGGGTCATCGCTCGTGTAGCACAGCACCTCGAAGCCATCGTTGACCAGTTCGCGGCAGGCTTCGAGGGTTCCCACGGGGTCAGGCAGGAGCGTGGTGCGATCACCGAGCACCTCGAGCTTCACCCAGCGCGAGCCCGCGTTGCCGAGTTGTTCCAGGAGCTCGCGCCCCAGGCGAGCGACGCGGATGGCAGCGTCTGCGCTGAAGCAGCCCGCGGGGTGGGGCAGGATGGTGTAGCGGTCGGTATCGAGTGCATCGAGCAACGAGCGCCCCTCCGCATCGACGAGTCGCTCGCGCCGCACCGCGACCGTGACGGCGCTGCAGCCGCTTGCCTCGAGCGCAGCGTTCATCGTGGCGTGGTCGGGGTACTTGCCGGTCCCGGTCACGAGCCGGCTGCGGAGGGAGAATGAACCGACGGTGAGCGGGGGCGGGTTCATGGTCATTGCATGCATCGCGTCAGCCTCCACCGACCAGGGTCACGACTTCGATCCGGTCATCCTGCTTGAGCACGGTCTCCCCATGGGAACGCTTGGGTACGAGGGCCCGGTTCACTTCGACGGCGCAGACCGAGCGTTCGAGACCGAGCCGGCCGAGCAGATCGGTCACGCGCTCGCCTTCGGGAACTTCCATCGCTTCTCCGTTCACGGTCACGAACATCGCTCCTATCCTAGTGCCGTGCGCCATGCCGTCATCATGCTCTTCTCGTGTGCCGTGCTCGCCGCGTGCGGCAAGCCGGCCATCGATACCGGCACCCCCGAGGCCTTGCTCGAGGCGGTCCGGGTCGCGGTCGAGGATGGCCGGCCCGAGATCCTGCCTGACTTGATCGATGTTTCCGTGCGCGATGTCGAGTTCGCCGACGGCGTGACCGAGGCGAGTGCCGTCGAGGACGTGCGCGGCAAGCTCAAGGACATGCTGGCCCAGCTCTGGCGCGTGACCGTGAAGTTGCGCGACCGGTTCCCCGGGCAAGTGACCAAGGAACTCGCCGCGGCGCAGTCGGACCTCGTTCCGAAGGACTTCCGCGAGGGCTTCGCGAGGTTCTTCGCCGATCCCTTCGGCGAACTCCAGCGCGAGCGGGTGAACCTGAAGGCCGAGGACCTCGGCGACGGCACGGCGGCGCTGCTCTGGAAGGATGAGCCGCTCTGGGGCGGGGCGATCGCGATCGAGGAGCGCTCGGGTGGCTGGCGCTTCGTCGTGCCGGTCGACCTGCTGCGATCGAACGAGTACTTCCCCGACACGCGCGAGGAGTGGGCGATCCTGGCGAGCATGATGCTGGGGATCGAGAACTCGCTCTCCGATTTCGAGCGTGAGCTCGATGAGGGCAAGTTCCGCGATCTGAAGGCCGCGAGCACCCGGGTGGGGCGGCTGGTCGGCGAGAGCGTGGTCGTGCAGAGCGTGATCTACGCCATGATGAAGCGCGACGAGCCGGCCGACGCGGCCAACTGACGGGTCCGTCATCGCAGGACCCGCACCCGTGCGCGGGCACCGGTCAGGGGACAGCGACAAAGAGCCGCGACACCAAGTACAGCGTGGGCAAGAGCACCAGGCAGGACCAGCCGAGGTAGCCGAAGAAGCTCGGCATGCGCACGCCGCGCTGCTCTGCGATCGCCTTCACCATGAAGTTGGGACCGTTGCCGATGTAGGTCATGGCGCCCATGAAGACCGCACCGAGGCTCACAGCCGAGAGCAGCGGTTCCGAAACCTGCCCCAGGTCACCGACGGGAATCAGCGGCGCGCCCTCGATCGGGGTGGACACGGCCGTCTGCAGGAAGACGAGGTACGTCGGGGCGTTGTCGAGCAACGCACTCAGGCTGCCGGTCGCCCAGAAGTACTCCATCGGCGTGGCGATGCCCAGCGCAGCACCCTTGGCCTGCAGCACCATGAGGGGGACCTGCATCGTGACGAAGATCCCGATGAAGAGTGCGGCGACCTCGGCGATTGCGCCGAAGTCGAATTCATTCGCCTTGCGCACCGCATCCTTCGTGAAGGCCATGCTCAGTGCGCACAGGCCGAGCATCATGAGCTCCCGCAGGTAGGTGAAGGGCTTCCACTCGGTACCCGGCAGCGGGCGGCTCGGGTCGACCGTCGCCACGACAAGCACCACCAGCAGCAGCCAGACGATGTTCAGCCGGCCCTCGATCGAGATTTGGCGCCGAGCCTGCTCGTCGCGCGAGATGTCCGCGCGCCGCTCGGCCTTCCACTGGTGGCGATCCCAGAGGAAGTACAGCACCAGCAGGATGCCGTTCACGGTGGCCCACTCCTGCCACAGGGACATGGTCCACAGGAACGGCACGCCCTTGAGGTAGCCCAGGAAGAGCGGCGGATCGCCCAAGGGCAGCAGCAGGCCGCCGCAGTTGCTGACGAGGAAGATGAAGAAAACTGCGGTGTGCGCGACCTTGTGCCGCTCCTTGTTCACCGAGAGCAGGAATCGGATGAGCACCATGCTGGCACCGGTCGTGCCGATCACGCTGGCGAGCAGCGTGCCGATGGCGAGGATGGCGGTGTTGGTGCCGGGGTGCGCGGGCAGGTTCCCTCGGATCGCGATGCCACCCGAAATGACATACAGCGAAAACAGAAGCACCATGAAGGGGATGTACTCGTCGAGCACCGCATGGCTGGTCAGGGTGGTGGCATGGCTGGCTCCCATCGTGGCAGCGATCCAGGCGAGCGTGGCCACGCCGCAGGTCGCGGCGACCGCGAGCCGGCTGACGTTGCTGTGCCACCAGCCGGCGATCGCCGGGATCAGCGGGAACACCGCGATGGCAAGGAGCAGGAAGGCGAACGGTGCGCTGCCCAGCGCCCATGATCCAGGCAACGACGGCTTGGCGTGGGTGCCGTCGTGGTGACTGGTCAAGCCGCCCACCAAGGCGACCACGATCACGAGGCATCCGATGATGGCGATCGTACGGACCATGATCGATGATCCCGGGTGAGGGGCAGCGTGGCTCATGGCGCGAGGATAGTCAGGGGCATGGCGGCGCTGCGCGATAGGCTTCACGCATGCTCGTTGACTGCCCACAGCACGCCCAGCCCGTGGCGCAGGTCGAGGACCTCCGCGGTGCGTGCAGCGTGGCCTTTGTCAAGACTGCATTGGCACGGTCACTCGGCCTGCCGGATGGTGTCGAGGGCATGATCGTGCTCGAAAGCGAACGCGGCACGCTGCGTCTGGTCGGCGAGTCGGGAGCGGGTGCTGAGCTTGCGCTGACGCCGCCGCTCCGCGCTCCGATCGCCATCGCCGCCGATGACGAGGCGCTGCTCGTGGTGGAGCGGGCGCCTCCACGGATTCGCATCGTGCATGGCGGAGCGACCAGCTTTCTCGGTGATGCCGTGCTCCGGGAGCCGGTCGCCGTCGCGGCCCACGGCACCCGCGTCGCGGTGGCAGACGCTGCACTGCGGCAGGTCCTGGTCTTCGATCTTTCCGGTCCCGCCAACGCGGTGGTCGCGCGTGCTGACGGGGTCGCACCCGCCGGTGTCGCGTTCGACGATGCAGGACGACTTTGGTGGACCGATGCCGCCGCGCACCGGGTGCATCGATGGGCGATCGATGGCCCCGGCCCGGGCGATGCGTTCGGTGAGCGCGGTGCGTTCCCGGGACAGTTCACGGAACCCACGGGCATCACGTGCCGTGATGGCTGCGTGTACGTGTGCGATCACTTGAACCACCGCATTGCGGTCTTGGATCAGTCGACCGGTCGCATGGCCGGCTGGTGGGGCATGCACGCGGTGATTCCGCGCCAGGGGAAGGGGCGCATCCACTATCCCGATGCCCTGGCATTCACGCCGGATGGCGCACGAGCACTCGTCTGCGAGGGCTTCGAGGATCGTGTGCAGGTGCTCGCGCCAGGTGGCCCGGCGCCGATCGATGACGGACTGTCTGTGCCGCGCGATGCCGTCAGCAGTCACTTCGGGCCTGATGCCAGCGCGCTCGGTCCGATCATGGCCATGACCGAGCCCGAGACAGGCTCGGTGATGGTCTTCAACCTCATGGGTGCCACGCCTGCCCCCGGGCACATCGCCACCTTCGGCGGCAGTGCGGCGCTGCCCGGTCGCTATCCGTCGCTGTCGTCGGTGTGTGTGCTGCCCGGCGAGCGCATTGCCGTTGCTGATCGCGCCAACGCACGGCTCGATGTCGTGAGCGCCTCGCCGGATCGCTCCAAGCCGGTTGCGTTCGATCCGTTCCTGCCTCGGCTGGTTCGGTCGACGGATCTCGTGGCGATGGTCCGATCGGTTGGTGGCAAGCCGCCGTTGGTCGAAGACTTGGCATGGGATGGGTCGGAGCTGCTGGCACTTGATGCGGCAAACCGATGCATCTGGCGCTTCGATCGCAACGGCGCGCCCGAGCGCTACACGACCGGCGAGCCCAAGCGGACCGACCTGCCTGAAGGTGTCCGCGAGCCGGTGCAGATCGCCGCAGCGCGGGGCGAAGTGCTTGTGGCTGACCGCACGGGCGGCGCCATCTGGCGCGGTCGTGATGACGGGACGTGGGCCCGCCTGGCCGAGCTCGGCCACGGTGATGCGAGCGTGAAGCTCATGCTCCCCTTCGGCGTGGCGATCGCCGATGATGGATCCGTCATCGTCACGGATGAGTCGACCGATGGTTTCCATGTCGTGCAGTGGGGGCCCGGCCAAGGCACGACCATGGTGTCGTCGACGGTGGCGCGGGGGATCCTCGACCAGGAGTTCTGGCTGCCACAGGGCGTGACCGCCATGCGCGACGGC
>SYIB01000234.1 GCA_005798965.1 Planctomycetia bacterium | reverse complement strand
TGCTTCCGGATCGGCTCTCGCGCGGACGGCTCTCGCGGGCACACCTTGCGCAGCCGATCGTGCTGCGATCGGTGCCGGTCTTCCTACCGGGTGCGCCGGATGTGCTGCATGGCATGCGCATCGCACATCTCAGCGATTTCCATGTCGGTGGGCTCATCCCGGTCGAGCGTGCGCTCGAGGCCATCGAACTGGCGCAGCTCGAGCAGCCGGACGTGGTCGCATGCACCGGTGATGTCATCGATCTTGAGCTTGCTGGATGCGAGCCGGTCTTCAAGGCACTGGGGCGCATGACGTCACGCCTGGGCACCTTGATGGTGATGGGCAACCACGATCATCTCGAGCATGCTGAGTCGGTCGCGCGACTTGCACGGCGCAGCGGCATCCGCGTCCTCTGTGATGAGGTGGCCCGCTTGCCGTCGGGTCCGATGGTGGCGGGGCTCGACTGGACCGTCGGGGTGCGCGATGCACAGAATCGGCTCAAGGCCATGCTCGATGGTCGCGAGGAACTCCCGTCGATCCTGCTGGCGCATCATCCGGCGGCGTTCCGCGCCGCTGTGCAGCATGGCATCCCGCTGACGCTGTCAGGCCACACCCATGGATTGCAGGTTGGCTTCACGCGCGGTGCGGGCGATCGGAGCCGGCCGGCCAAGGGTCGCGCCCTGCATGACGGGCTCTATCACCACGGTGCCAGTTCGGTCTTCGTCACGCGCGGGGTGGGCAGTTGGTTCCCGCTTCGCGTGAACCGGCCGGCCGAGGTGGCGATCCTGGAGGTGAGGGTGCGCTGATGCGCATCGGCCCGCGTGGTGCCGGTGCGCTCAAAGCCCGATCGCGCGCGCGATGAGCAGGCCCACGCAAAAGCTGCCGGCGGCTGCGAAGATCTTGCGAAGCATGCGGTGAATGTCGTGCTGCTGCATAGGTGCTCTCCTCGACGCACGCCCAGTCGTGCGCTGCCAAGCGTCAGATGCAGCACCGGCGCGGGCAAGCGGGAGGGGCGGTTTTTCTCTCAAGTCCAGCGCAGGCGCTTCTCGAGGACCTCGAAGTAGAGGTCCGACCGCCGCGGCAGCCCGTTGCGGGATTCCCCGTATGGGAACGGCTCACGCTCACCGGTGGGCAGGTAGCCCCGGCGCCCGTACCAGGCGATGAGCTCCGTACGCTGGCCGATGACGGTCATCCGTGCGCAGTCCATACCGAGATCCTGGAGGATCACCCGTTCGGCCTCGGCGAGGAGCTGCCGCCCGAGGCCATCAGACTGGCGCGTGGGCTCCACCGACACCATGCCGACGTAGCCATATCCCGGGCCACGATCGATGCGCACGCACGCCACCAGCACGCCATCGAGGGACGCCATCCGGATGCGTGAGTTCTGGCCCTTCACGAGCTCGCCGATCTCCCGATCGTCGGTGCGTTGGCCATCGAGCAGGTCGGCTTCAGTGGTCCATCCGGCGCGGCTCGCTTCGCCACGGTACGCGCGCTCGACGAGCGCCACCACCTGCGGCACATCTTCAGGGCCCGCGTCACGAAAGACCGGCAAGACACCCATGGCGCGCGTCAGGCGTAGTGGCGGCCAAAGCGGTTCGCGAGGAACGCATCGAGGCCGATCTGTTCCTGGCGCACGAAGCCCTTGGTCGGCACGGTGCCTTCCTTGAGCATGTCCACCACGGCGCAGATGCCTGCGGCGGTGGTGACCTGGATGGCGGTCCAGTGACGGCCGCCGATCTCGCGGCTGAGCACCGTGCGCGCCCAGGTGCGGTCCATGAAGCGGCCACCGCGCTGCCCGGTGGCGCTGACGAAGATCACGACCTGGTCGTCGTCGGTGCCCGGCACGGCGCGTTCGAGGATCGCCTTGAGTTCATCGCGGTACTCGATGAAGCGCAGGTCGTTCAGCAGGAAGCGCATCTGCTCGGCGTGGCCGGTGAAGCGGATGGTCTTGTAGTTCAGGTTGCGCACGGTGCCGCGGAGCGAGTCCGCCAGCGTGCCGAGGCCGCCAGAGGTGTTGAACGCCTCGTACTCGCAGCCATCGATGTGCAGCCGTTCCACCTGCTCGAGCGGCGGGACCAGGCACATCTGCCCGTCGACGAGCGCTTCGCAGGGATTGCAGTACTCGTTGACCAGGCCGTCGGTCGACCAGGTGAGGTTGTACTGAAGCACGTTGCTCGGAGTCCGCGGCAGCGCGCCCACGCGCATGCGCACCGTGTCGACGCTGTCGAGTTCGCGCAGGAGCGAGTGCGCCACGATCGTGATGAACCCGGGTGCCAGGCCGCACTGCGGGATGAACGCCGACGAGGCGCCGTGGCTCAGCTGCATCACCTTCTTGGTCACGGCCACGTCCTCGGTGAGGTCGAGGTAGTGGCAGCCCGCATCCTTCGCGGCCTGCGCGATGCCCACATTGCAGTTGAACGGCGCACAGCTCACGACGGCCCACGCCCCCTTGAGAAAGGCGGCGACTTCGGTGGGACTGCTGAAGTCCACGCGCCGGCCGTCGATCCGCTCATCGCGCGCAACGGCCAGAGCACTCGGCTCGTGGGCATCGCCGATGCGCACGGTGTAGTCGCCGCACGAGGCGAGGAAGTGGGCGGTCATGCGGCCGATCTTGCCGGCTCCGAGGATGGCGACGTGGTGGGACATGGTCGTGGTGTCGAGTGATGCAGGGCGTGGACAGGATGCGCGTCAGGCAGGAATGGTCGCGAGTTCGCCGCGGACCTCGTCGATGAGGCTCGCCATCGTTTCGGGTCCGAAGTCGAAGCGCAGGCCCGCGGCCTCGAACAGTTCCGGCAGCGGCCGGCTCGCACCGAGCGAGAGGGCGCGCTTGTAGGCATCGAGCGCCGTGCCAGCGTTCCGTCGCGCCTGCAGCCAGAGCTGCAGCGCACCCAGCTGCGCGATGCCGTACTCGATGTAGTAGAAGGGGTTCTGGAAGAGGTGGCCCTGGCGCTGCCAGGCGGTCTCGAGCGCACGCTCACAGCCTGCCCAGGAGACATCCGCCCCGAAGCGCTTGTTGAGGTGCAGCCAGTACGCCGTGCGATCCGCGCGCGTGTGGGTCGGGTGGGTGTATGCCCAATGCTGGAACGCATCGATCGTGGCGATCCACGGCAGCAGCGTGGCGAGGCCTTCGAGAAGTTCGCGACGATGGCGACCGGCATCCTGCTCGGAGTAGAAGTGGCCCAGGTGCGGGAACGTGAGCAGTTCCATGCTCATCGAGGCGACCTCGGCGAACTCGATCGGGCTGCCGCGGTAGGCCAGCAGCGGGTCGTGCGAGCAGAGCATGCTGTGGAAGGCGTGCCCGGCCTCGTGCACCATCGTGACGAGGTCGCGCTGCATGCCGGCGGCATTCATGAAGATGAACGGCTTGCGGCTCGCCTGGCGCTGGTACTGGTAGCCGCCGGGCTGCTTGTCCTGCCGGCTCTCGAGGTCAAGGCACTCGCCCGATCGCATCGAGTCGAACAGCGGGCCGAGGCCGCCGCCCATGTCATGGAAGACGCGGCTGCAGCGGTCCACGAGCTCGTCGGCGGTTTCGAAGGGGCGCAGGGCCGAGCGACCAAGGACGTCGACCTTCAGGTCCCACGGCCGGAGCGCGTCGAGCTTCAGGGACGCGCGGCGCTCTTCGTTGAGCTGGCGCATCAGCGGCACGCAGACCTGCTCGCACGCGGCGTGGAAGCGCTCGCAGTCGGCGGGCGTGTAGTCGAAGCGATGCATGCGCTGGTGCTGGTAGTCGCGGTAGCTGTCGAAGCCGGCGTTGAGCGCCATGCGATGCCGCTGCGCGATGAGTCGGTCATAGATCCCGTCGATCGCCTCGGCATCCTTCAGCCGGCGGTCGGCGACGGCACGCCAGCTGGCCTCGCGTGCGTTGCGGTCGGTCACCTCGAGGTAGCGCGCCATCTGGGGCAGCGTCTGCTTCTTGCCGTCGAACTCGACCACCATGGCGCCGGAGATCTGGCTGTATTGCTGCTCGAGCTTGGTGCACTCGGTCTGGATCTCGACGTTCTCGGGACGGAAAAGCTTGACTTCCTGGCGCATGCCCCGCAGCAGCACGCCATAGCGCTGCTGGTCAAGGTCCTTGGCGAATGGGCACTCAACGATGCGACGGTCGAGTTCGAAGCCGATGCGCTTGAGGTGCGGATCGACGTCCTGCACGAAGTCGAGGAAGGCCTTGCGGCGCGGCTCGCTCGCGGTATCGCAGGTCATCGCGATGTAGAGGTTCGCCTCGGTTTCGGCCACCATTGCATCGAGATCGCTGCGATCGAGGAGCAATCGCTCGAGGCACCCGGCGCACTTGAGCGGTCGGTCGATGAGCGCTCGGTACAGCGGCTCGAGCTGGGGCCACGACGCAGCGTCGAGGCCGGCTGGGACGAAGGTTCTCGGTGCGGAGGCCGCGGTGCTGCAAGGGGTCGTCATGGTGTTCGATTCCGAAGCGGCGAAGTGTACGCAGGCCGGCCTGCGAACCCGGCACGCGTTATGCGCAGGTGCGGCGCACAGGCGGTGGGTTGCGGACGCTCCCGCGGGGGCCTCCGGCCCGCGTCGCCACGGCCTTCACGGCCGCCTTGTTGAGCACGACCTGCGCAACGTGCTCGGCGTGGATGGGTTCGTCGCAGACCACGAAGAGGCTGCTGCCGCTGCCGCAGACGTGCACCGGCTGCCGGGTCATCTCGGCGATCTTGTCCATGGTGCGTCGCACCGCTTCGCTCGATTGACGCGCCGGCTCCGCGAGATCGTTGAAGAGCGCATGGACCCGGACTCGGTCGGTCGCGGCCATGCTGAGGACGCGTGCATGATCGGGATCGCCCGCACCAGGGCGCAGCGCATCGAACAATCGGTACACCATCGGGGTGGGGCAATGCGCCTCAGGGAAGCACAGCACCACATGCACCTGTGGGACATCCGGCAGGGCATCGACGCGTTCACCCACGCCTGACACGATCGCGGAGCCGCCTTCGACGAGGAACGCGACGTCACTGCCGAGGCCTGCGGCGATCGAGCGCAACTCGTCGTTGCCGAGCCTGAGTTCGAAGAGTTCATTGAGTCCGCGCAGCATGGCCGCGGCATTGCTGCTGCCGCCGCCGAGCCCGCCACCGACAGGAATGCGCTTCTCGACGCGTACGCGTACCGGCAGTTGCCGTCCGACGGCACGCTCAACCGCCGCATGCGCCTTCCAGGAGAGATCGCTGCGCAGCGGCCAATCGAGGTCCGGCGTGTGGGGTGCATCGGCTGCCCAGACGTTGGCGAAGAGCGAATTGCTGCCAGGATCGCGACGGCGCAGGTAGATCGAGTCGCCCCAGCCAAGCGTGACCATCCACGATGACAGCGGGTGGAGACCATCCGGGCGCGGGGCACCCACGCTCAATGCCAGGTTGAGCTTTGCGGGAGCGTGCACCAGGAGGTCGTCGTCCATGGATTGCAGCATGGTAGGCCCTACACTTCATGGTCCATGCTCTGGCAACCACCGCTGCCCGAACGCTATCGATCCATGGAGGAAGGTGCGCTCGCAGCGGCCATCAAGGCCCGGCGCACCGAGCTCGGCACGCGCGTCCTGATCCTTGGTCACCACTACCAGCAGGATGCGGTCGTGCAGCACGCGGATCTGACCGGCGACAGCCTGAAGCTCTCGCAGATGGCTGCAGTCGAGGCGCGACGGCGCGGCAGCGAGTCGCTCGTCTTCTGTGGAGTGCACTTCATGGCCGAGACGGCCGACATCCTCGCCAACCGGCCCGAGCAGGTGGCCGCCCGCGGGGGCCGTCGCGTGACGGTCGTGCTGCCCGACATGGCCACCGGCGTGCCATCCGGCCGCGCCATCACCGAGTGCAAG
>SYIB01000233.1 GCA_005798965.1 Planctomycetia bacterium | reverse complement strand
GTGGTCGGGTGGCGGCCACCCACCGGTCATGGCGGTCGGCCCCTCGGGTGTGCGTGAGTTCGAGTCGCAGAACCCGATCGTGGGCATGATCGACGGCCTGCCGTACGAGGAGACGCAGGTGCATCTGGACCACGGCGACCGGCTGTACATCTACAGCGATGGCCTCGTCGAGATCCAACTCGACGACGGATCGGTCTGGAGCCACTCGCAGTTCCGCGAGTTCCTGACCTGCGATGCGCTGCAGGCGCCCCAGCCGCTGGCGCGAATGCTTGAGCACACCACGCAGCTGCAGGGCTCGCCGCACTACGCCGACGACGTCAGCGCCATCGAGATCGAGGTGCGCTGACGCATGACGACCGGGGAGCAATGGTCGCTCTTCGGCGGCTCGGGCGACGAGCCAGCCATCGATGGCGCGGTGGCGCCGGCCGCCCCGGATCCCGCGCACGCCGCACTCGGCGCGTCGCTGCCCGCGTCGATCAGGCTCGGCACCAGCTCATGGAGCTTTCCCGGCTGGAAGGGGCTGGTCTATGCGGGACGGCACAACGAGTCAGCGCTCGCGCGCGATGGGCTTCGTGCCTACTCGCAGCACCCACTCCTGCGCACTGTCGGCGTCGACAAGACCTACTACCGACCTGCGCCCCTCGACGAGTTCATGCGCCTGGCGGCGCAGGTGCCGCACGACTTCCGCTTCGTGGTGAAGGCGCACGAGTCGATCATGCAGCCCGCGCAGCCGCTCGATGGCTGGCGGCCCTCACCGGGGGCGCCGCACCGCCCATCGCGCTGGCTCGATGCGGCGTTCGCCGCCGACGAGATCGTGGCGCCCTGCGTGGGCGGTCTCGCCGAGCGATGCGGGCCGATCCTGTTCCAGTTCTCGCATCTGGGCGTCCGCGACGACAGCGAAGCCGAGCGCATCATCGATGAGGTCGGCGGGTTCCTGGCTCGCCTGCCGCCGGGACCGCTCTACGCCATCGAGTGGCGCGATCGCCGCATGCTGCGCCCTTCCTACCTGAGCATGCTGCGATCGACCGGTGCAAGCCACTGCTACTCGGTGCACCCATCGATGCCGGGGCCGATGGCGCAGGCGGAGCATGTTCCCGTCGAGGCCAACCGCGTGCTCTGCTGCCGATGGATGCTCCACAGCGGGCTCTCGTACGAGGAAGCCAAGGAGCGCTACGCGCCGTTTGACCGCATCGTCGATCCCGATCCCACCGGACTGGCCTCGTGGGTGCGACTGAACCGATACGCCATGAAGGCGGGCATCGCATGCTTCGTCATCGTGAACAACAAGGCCGAGGGCAGTTCGCCGAGGTCCGTCGAGCGCCTTGCGCGGGCTTTGCACGAGGATGGTATGACCCGCGCATGAGCACGCCCATCGACCGTCGTGATGCCCTTGCCGCCGCCGCCGGACTCGCGCTGGCGCCGTTCCTTGGCCGTTCGCGCGCGCATGCCGTGGCTGCACCGATCCAGGATGCAGTTGCATCGAAGCCCTTCCGCCTGATCCACATGACCGACATCCACGTGCAGCCCGAGCGCCAGGCCGAGCGCGGTGCCGCCCAGGCCTGGGCGCGGGCGCAGGAGCTCAAGCCCGACCTGGTGATCACGGGCGGCGACACCGTCATGGATGTCTTCGATGCCAAGCGCGACCGCGCCAAGGTCATGCGCGCGTGCTACGAAAGCATGATGAAGGGCGTGTCGGTGCCCGTACTGCACACGACCGGCAACCATGACATCCTGGGCTGGAACCGCGCGCGCACCGATGTGCCGCTCGATGCCGCCGACTGGGGCAAGAAGTGGGCCTGCGAGACCTTCGGCCAGCAGCGCAACTGGTTTTCGAGCGATCGGGGCGGCTGGCGGTTCATCGTGCTCGACAGCGTGCAGCCAGACGGCAACGGCTACAAGGGCTTCCTCGATCCCGAGCAGCGCAGCTGGTTCGAGGCCGAGCTCAAGGCAACGCCCGCAGGCATGCCGGTGTGTGTGGTGAGCCACATCCCCATCATTGCAATCACTGCGATCACCTACGGCAAGCCGCCTGCGCGCGGCACGGACACGATCCTCTCTGGTGGCGAGATGCACACGGACTGTGCAGAACTGCATGAACTCATGCGCGCGAGCGGCAAGGTACGGCTGTGCCTGAGTGGACACATCCACCTGCGCGACCGTTGCGAGACCGACGGCATCACCTACATCAACGACGGTGCGGTGAGCGGTTCGTGGTGGAAAGGTGCGCTCGAGGGCGTGCCCGAGGGTTTCGGCGTGCTCGACCTTCGGGCCGACGGATCGTTCGACCATAGGTACGAGACCTACGGCTGGACCGCGATGGAGTGACCGGCCGCCGGTCCAGGTACCGGGCTCAGTGTTGTTTGCGCTGGGGCACGACGGCCTGCGCCAAGACGCCCAGCACCGTGGCCAGATAGCCGATGCCCGACACCATCAGGATCGCACCGGCGATGCGTCCGGGCGTGGTCACCGGATACATGTCCCCGTACCCCACCGTGGTGACGGTGGTCATGGCCCACCAGAGCACATCGCTCGCCGAGTGGATCTTGCCGTCGGGTGCATCGTGCTCGACATACAGCACGACGATGCAGATGATGATGAAAAGTGCCTGGATCAAGAACGTCGCGCCGGCCATCACGATGCTGCGACGCTCGACCTTGGCCGA
This sequence comes from Planctomycetia bacterium, assembly GCA_005798965.1. GTDB lineage: Bacteria > Planctomycetota > Phycisphaerae > Phycisphaerales > SM1A02 > SYIB01. The sequence goes on along the minus strand of SYIB01000233.1, from coordinate 3,718 downwards.
TTCCCAGAGGATGCGTGCGGCACGCAGCAGCATCAGGAACCGCAACAGCCGCGCCAGTCGCAACCAGCGCGTCTGGAACAGAAACGGCATGCTGCTCAGGAGATCCACGATGCCCCAGCCCAACAGGTACTTCAGCTTTGACGGTGCTCTCCGCAAATGACGCAAGAAGTCATAGAAGAAGAAGAGGCACAGCACGAAGTCGATGACGGTGAGCACCCCTACGACGTCGGGCTCGCTCGGCGACAGAAAGAGCCCCACCGCCACGAGGATCGCCAGCATCGCGAGTGCCGCCATGTAGATGTGGTAGACCGAATCCTCGTGCTTGACCCACGCCTGGTCAACAGGAGCCTTCGCGTTCGGCATCGGCACGGGCTCGATGGCACGCGCGGTCCGTCTCGGCCGTCGCGGTGGGCTGATGCTGGGCATGTGGGCAAGGTAGCGATCCACACCGCTCACGTGCATCTAGAGTGCCTCCATGGCACTTGACCACTCCGTCACCCTCGGCCGCTCCGGCCTTCGCGTCAGTCCCCTCTGCCTGGGTGCCATGACCTTTGGCACCGAGTGGGGCTTCGGCACGGGTCCCAAGGAGTCGATCGCCCAGCTTGAGCGCTTCGTCGCCAGAGGCGGCAACTTCATCGACACCGCCAACATCTACACCAAGGGGCACAGCGAGGCGATCCTCGGCGAGTGGTTCTCGACCGGCGGCGGCAAGGGACTGCGCGATCGCATGGTGGTGGCCACCAAGTTCGGTGGCGGCATGCACGTGGGCGATCCCAACGGGGGCGGCTCGGGGCGCAAGGCGATCATGCACCAGGTCGAGGACTCGCTGCGTCGCCTGCGCACGGACCACATCGACCTGCTCTGGGTCCACTTCCTCGATCCGCACACGCCGGTCGACGAGACCGTGCACACGCTCGACATGCTCGTGCGCTCCGGCAAGGTGCGCTACCTCGGGCTGAGCGATCACCCGGCCTGGGTGTGCACGCAGATGCAGTACGAGGCGATCATCAAGGGCTGGGTCCCATTCGTGGCGCTGCAGATCGAGTACTCGCTGCTGCAGCGCACCGTCGAGGGGGAGCTGATGCCGATGGCGCGCGCGCTCGGCCTGGGTGTGACGCCGTGGGGGCCCCTGCGCGGCGGCGTGCTCTCGGGCAAGTTCGATCGCACACACCGACCCAACGACGACGGCTCCACGCGCGTGCGTCGCGACAGCACCTACCTCAACGAAACCACCTTCGTGATCATCGACGCCCTGCGCGAGATCGCGGCAGCGCACGGCGCGACGCCAGCCCAAGTCGCTTTGCGGTGGGTCATGGACCGCAGCGGCGTGACGAGCACGATCCTCGGCGCACGTACGATGACGCAGCTTGAGGACAATCTCGGTGCGTGCGCCATCACGCTGTCGTCGGAGGACACGGCCCGTCTCGATGCGCTGTCCAAGCCGACCCTGCCCTTTCCCTGTGACTTCCTGCACCCGGTGCGCACCATCACGATCCCGGGCAACACGAGGATCAATGGCATCGAACCGTCGCCGTGGCACTTGGCGCCCAAGGATGCGACCGAACGCTGGTGATGCCGCACGCGGGCGTAGGTGGCCGGTTGCAGCATGCGGAAACCGTGCTCCTGCTTTGACCTGAGCCGGTCTGGTCCTAGACTCGAAGGAGCATGATCGCCACGACCCTTGCCACCGTCGCGCTCGCCCTTCCTGGTGGCGGCACCTCTGTCCTGCTCTGCCCGGATTCGCTCCGGCAGACGGTCTGGGCCTTCGATGCCACGACCGGTGCGATCGTGAGCCAGAACGTGATCGTGGACACCGCATTCCTGGACCAGCCGATCCAGGTGGTCGCCAGCCCGACCGGCACGATGATCGTGACCGATGAGGTGGACGCCACCGTGCGCGAGTTCAGTGCGCAGGGCGTGTTCCTCGGTGAACTCTGCGGCCCCGCGCAGGGATTGACCCGCGCCTACGGCTGCTGCGTGAAGAATGGCAAGATCTACGTGACCGAACCATCCGTCACGACGCTCTCCGAGCCGGGTCGCATCTGGCGCATGAACCTCGACGGCTCGGGCTTCGAGCTGTTCCTGCAGAGCCCGCTCATGCGCAACCCGCGCGGCATCATCGCGGTGCCCGGTGGGTTCATGGTGGCGGATTCGGGCGACGCTGCGCTCGGCGGTGAGGACCTTGAGTTCGTGAGCGACGCCGGCGTGGTGCAGTCCCCGCCATTCTTCGACTCCGATGGTCTGAGCTACTTCGACTTCCCGCAGCAGATCGCGCCCGCCACGGGCGGCGGCTTCTGGGTCGCCGGCTTCAGCGATCCGCGCGGGCTCTGGAATCTCTCGGCAACGGGGCAGCTCGGCAACTTCTATCCCACCTTCACGAGCCCACGCGGCGTGTGGACGCTGGGCAACGGGAAACTTCTCTATACGGGAGGAACCCGCGTGCAGATGCTCGACCCCATCGGCGGAGCCGAGGTCGAGATCGTGAACAACCCAGGCGGTGCGGGCAACCCACCGGTCTCGAGCTTCCGGTTCCTCACGCCGTTCACGCTGCCGCCGGCATGCCCGGCCGACCTCGATGGCAATGGCCTCGTCGATGGCGGCGATCTTGGGCTTCTGCTGAGTGGTTGGGGCGCATCCGGTGCCGCCGACATCGATGGCAGCGGTACGGTCGATGGCTCCGACCTGGGCGTGATGCTCAGCGCATGGGGCCCCTGCTGAACCCCTAGGATGCGTGCGTGCAGCACGCGTTCAGCCACATCGTCTCGCTCGCCGACACCGATGCTGCCGGCGTGGTCTTCACGGCACGCTCGATCGAGATCGCGCACCGCGGCTTCGAGCACTGGCTCGCGGCCCATGGTGCGCCGATCACCGACATGCTCGCCGGACGGCTTCCCGCCATGCCCATTGTTCGGGTCGAGGCTGATCTTCACGCGCCGCTGCGCCTTGGCGATGCGGTCGAGGTGCACTCATCGATGGCCGCCTGTGGCGAGCGTTCGGTCACGATGCTCCACGAACTCATGCTTGGTTCGCGATGCGCGGCGCGCATCACGCTCGTGCATGCGTGCGTGGGGCGTGACGGATCGTCAGTGGCCGTGCCCGATGCCATCCGCCGGCTCGCCGACCGCTGAGCGCTCGGGCGCCGGCTTGCTCCACAGCACACGCGCTGCAGGGAGCGCTGCATGGCACTGCGCAAGCGATGCCTTGTGCGGCAGATCGGTGGGCCACTCCACGATCGAGTCGGGCAAAGCGTGGCGCGGCAGGTGCTCGGCAAGCGAAGCGGTCAGCGCGTTCCAGTCGACCGCGCTGCCATCCGTGCGCACGAACGCTGCCGGGCGCATGCCCCACCGGTCGTGCGGTACGCCGATCACGCGAGCACCGAGCAGCGCTGCGTGATGGAGCAACTGCATCTCGAGCTCGACCGGGTCCACGTTCTCGCCTCCGGAGATGAAGACGCGGTCGTTGCGCCCGGACACGATCACCGTGCCCTGCTCGAAGCGGCCCTGATCATTCGTGCGCAGCCATCCTCCCGCCTCGACGATCGGCTCGATCGCACCATCGCGCCATGCGCCAAGCGCCGTGGTGGGCGAACGGACAAAGAGGTCCGAGCCGATCCGCTTGGCCACGACACCATCGAGCCATCGACCCGACCAGCCATCGGCGGACTCGGGCGTCGGTCGGCCGGCGGCGACCATCGCACCAGTCTCGGTCATGCCGTAGG
>SYIB01000232.1 GCA_005798965.1 Planctomycetia bacterium | reverse complement strand
CGTCGCCCAATCCGGAACCGCCACGTTCGACAGCGTCATGCCGTTCGCCGGCAACGTTGTCGCCGTTCCGCCCAGGGTGGTGACACTCACCGCCTTCGGACCAACGGTGCCAGCCGGCGAGATCGCCGTGATATTCGTCGCACTGACCACCACAATGCTCGTGGCTGACACGCCTCCCACCTTGACATCCGTCGCGCCGCTGAAGTTGGTTCCGCTGACCGTGAACGGCATCCCCCCGACCGTGGGGCCCGTCGAGGGCGATACTCCGTTAGGGGCAGTGATGGTCGGTGCCGCGATGTACGTGAAGACCGATCCGAGCAGAGTCCCAGTCCCAGCCGGAGTCGTCACCCGGATCGGCTGCTGGCCCGTTCCTGCCGGCGTGACGGCGGTCACGGTGTTGGCACTCACAACGGTCACACTTGTGGCGGCGCCCCCGCCGACCAGCACGCCGGTAGCGCCGGTCAGGTTGCTACCCGTCAGGGTGATCGTGGTCCCACCTGCCGCAGGTCCGCTAGACGGCGTCACGCTTGTGATGGTCGGTGGAGCCTGGATCGGGGCGAATCCACCCAGCAAGAGCGCGGAGCATGCAAGCAGCGCACGGGCGGAACTACGGACGAGAAGGTGGGCCATAGGCATAGCGAAATTCCTCTGGGCATAACCTTACACAACACCGGCGCGTTTGGTGAAACCTGTGGATCGGGAGCGAGACGCCGGGGACCGATATGGATGACGCTCAGACCGTCCACGCGGCCAGCATCAGGCCCAAGTCGGCGCCGTTCACCACACCATTGCCGTCGATGTCGGCAAGCGTTCCCGCGGTCCCGAACTCGCCGAGCAGGATGCCCAGGTCGGCGCCATCGACGCGCGTGTCGTTGTTGAGGTCGGACGGGTTCGGCGGCGTGCCACCTTCGGTGAAGCTCTTGACCTCGCCCGCCACCAGGTTGTTCGCCCAGTCGCGCGCGAGGATGTAGTAGTCGACGTTCGCCCCTGCAGGCTGCGCGGGCATCACGGCGCGCCACATGTTGTTGCCGCTCCACTGCATCGGAATCTCATTCCAAGGTCCCTGGTTGGAGCGGATCGCCAGCACGATGCTGCGGTCGTGGAAGCCGCGGTCGCTCGTCATGTCATCCACGATGATCGCACGGATCGGATGCGGCACCGGCGCGGACCCGGGCACCACTGATTCCATCTTGAGCACGCGCGGCGGTCGGTTGTCGGCCGGCCCGGTCGAGTTGATGTAGATCTGGTTCTGGAACGCGCCGCTCTCGCCCTGCGCGGTCACGATGTCGAAGTCGCCGTCGTTGTCGACGTCCGCGACCTTCACATCCAGACTCGAGTCCGTGAGGGCGGTGATCGCGTTGGCGACCACACTGAAGTTCGCGGTCGTCGGCCGGTTGTTGCGGTAGATGCGCTCGCTCGCCGAGCCCAGCGTGCCCACGACGATGTCCAGGTCACCGTCCATGTCCATGTCGAAGAAGCGGCTGTCGTTGTCGTCCGTCGTCGGGTTGGTCGTGAGTTGCGCGCTCACGTTGGTCCAGCTGGTGCCAAGCCCGTTGGCATTGGCCAAGAGCAGCTCGGTATTGCTGGCACCAGCGTTCACGCCGAGCAGGTCAAAGTCGCCGTCGCCGTCGAAGTCACCCGTGTCATACGAGTAGCACGTGGCGTCGGTGGGCATGGTCTGGTTCACGTAGGTTCCGGAGCCGTTGTTGAGCCAGAGACGGCTCGACTGCGTGCCGGTCGTGCGCGTTCCCACATGAAGATCGAGATCGAAGTCCAGGTCGACGTCGAGGAACAGGATGTCCATCTGCTCGCTCACGTTGCCAGCCGGCGTCAGCGCGGTGTTGTCGGTGAACTTGCCCGAGCCGTCGTTGAGGTAGAGCTTCGGCTTGCCGGTCGTGCCGAAGCGGTTCGTGCCGCTGTTGCAGAGCGCGATGTCGAGGTCGCCATCGTTGTCGATGTCGCCAAACTGGCCGCGGCTCGAGCCGAGGTTGATCGCGGGCATCTGGCCTGCGGGCGCTGCGGTGAAGACGCCAATGCCGTTGTTCAGCAGGAGCAGCGCGGGCCGCGCGTAGTCCTGCGCCAGCAGCATGTCCCAGTCACCATCACGGTCCACATCGCCGAACTCGACCCCGCGAAAACACCCAGTGATGCCCGCAACGTTCGCATCGGTGACGTCGGCAAACCGGCCGGTGCCGTCATTCAGGAAGAGCCGCGGCTTGAGCAGCGCGCCGAGCGACGAGTACCCCTGGCCATTCGCCCAGGCGATGTCCAGATCGCCATCGCGGTCGACATCGCAGAACGAGAGTTGGTTCGTGTACTCAGACTGCGTGGGGAAGCGTGAGGCCGTCTCCCGAACGAACTGCTGTCCAAACGCGGCGTGGCTGCAGACAAGGGCAACGGTGATGACAAGGTGATAGCGCACGGAATCTCCTGGATGCACCGAACCTAGCACCAACGCCGATCCAGTCGAACCACGGGCGACCCTTTCGGGCAACATGCTTCGTTATCTACGGCGGCGCTTGATCGCGGCCGAGACCGTCGGTGGGGCGGGCGCCGCGGTCGGCGCTCCGGTGCCGGCGGTCTTCTCCGCAGCTGCCTGAGCGCGATTCATGAGCGCCTTGTGCAGGTTCCGGATGCGATCGCGAGCCTGATGGATCTGCTCGGTCTCCGCCCCCTGCAGGAACGCCGCAGCCATGGCGTCATGCTCGTTCAGACCCTCGATCGAGACATTCACGCGCTCCTCGTCCTTGACGATGCGCATGCCGCGGACGCCGAGGTCCGACAGCAGCAGGATCGCGCACTGGACCTTCGGGTCCTCCGGGGGCAGGCCTTCCATGACACGGCCGACCAGTCCGCGCATGGCTGCCGAGTAGAGATCCTCACTCACGCCACGGCTCTTCACCACAGCCTGCACATGCTCCTCCATCAGAGCCTTTTCCTGCAGGCGGACCGGCACGACGGTGCCGTTGAGGGAGAAGGTGCGATTGCGGAGGTTGGCGACCGAAGCGATGACCGCACGGCCGGTGGCGATGTTGCCCTTGGTGTACGGATCGCTGGTGTCGCGCTCGCGTTCTTCCTGCGAGAGCTGTCGATCCACCTCCATGCGCTTGGCCTCGACGTCGATGCGGAACTCGCGCACCCCCATCTCATGCATGAGCCAGAGCGCCGCCTGGAAGAGAGGATTGTCTTGGTCGACCTTCTTCTCGAGCCCATCGGCAAGGAGACCGCTGGTGATCGCCCCGAAGTTCGGGGCGTCGTACATGCTCTTGATGATGGTCGCGGCAAGGCTCATGAACACCGGTCGCGGCTGCGGCTGGAGCTTGATGGGCGTGCCGTTCAGGACGATCTCGGTGGTGGCCATGGGAGGGGAAGGCTAGCCGAAGCGCCGTACAGTGCCAGCATGCTCGATGCCCTGCTGAGCGCCGCCATGGCCGTGCCACCCGACCTGTCGTGGTGCACGGCCGGCACCCCGGGCGGCCCGGGCTGGACCTGGCTCACCCCCGACGACCGCATGGTCGACGCGGACCTCTACACGCAGTGCTCAATGGTGACCGCGGCGCACGTGCAGCAGCGTGTGGATCGCGGCGGCCCGCACGCCATGCGCACCATCTCGCTCTGGACCAACGCCCTGGCGACCGAGGCGTTGCGTGCTGGCAGCACGGTCTGGCCCGATGGTGCAGCAATCGTCAAGCTCAAGGCGGCGCCAAGGGCGAGCTTCGACCCTGCAGCTTCCAGTGACACACCTGCTGAAGGATCGCTCGGCCTGATGTGGCGTGAAGGCAACGCCTGGCGCTATGGCTGGCGTGCCGCAACGAACGCCCCCTTGATCGAGTTGCCGAGGGCCAACGCATGCGGCGCCTGCCATGAGCCGGCTGCCCCTCGATCCATTCCGGCGAAAACCCGTGGATGGAACGAACCCACCAACGGACTGTTCCTGCCTTGGGCTCGCGATGACGGTGGCCGTCTCGACGCCGTACTCGCGCAGGCACGAGTGGCGACGACGGTGCCGACTGCGGATCAGGACCAGAGCCCCGTCGCCACGCAGGATCGCGCGGGCGATGCGGGCCGCACCGAGGTCACGGCAGCCGCGAACGCCGGAGCCCATGGCGCGTGGTGGCATGAGGCGCGACTCGGCATGTTCGTGCACTGGGGCCTCTACAGCGTGGCGGCCGGCCAGTGGGAGGGCAAGGACATCCCGGGTTGGGGCGAATGGCTGCTCAACAAGATCAAGGTGGATCCGGCGG
>SYIB01000231.1 GCA_005798965.1 Planctomycetia bacterium | reverse complement strand
TTGCCGAACCCGCCCCACGCGCAATCCGAAGGCGGGGTGATCGACTGTCGAAGGGCCCACACCCCGTTGGCGCCGCGGCGGTAAAGGTGCACCGCGCACTCGCCTGATTCCTGTACGGGTTGCTTCGGGCTCGGCTGCCACGCCTTCGGGCTGGCGATCGCAAGCTGGTCGCCCGATGCGGCGATGGCGCCGCCAAACCAGATCGCCTTGAGGGCCGGATCAGGCGACAGCGAGCCAGCACCCGACCACGATCCATCCTTGAGGGTGAAGAGGTACACACGCGGCGCGTCGACGATCGACCGCCCCTGCTCACCGCGGAACCTCGTGTCGACGGCGCTCACGGCCAAGAAGCCATCGCCCATCGCCAACGCGCTGCCGAAGGCGGGCTCTGCCCGCGTGGCCGGCGGCATCAGGCGCTGGATCTGCTTCCAGCCTGACGCTGCCTGATCACGCTTCCAGACCACGACCTGTCCTGCTCGGCCCTGCACCTCGGCACTCGTGAAGAGCCACTCGTCATTGCCGACGACCGATTGCAACACGGTCTCCGACGCGGAAGTGTCACTGATCCCGGCCAGCTCGCGGGTGCCAAGCCATGTCCCGTCAACCTCGCTGAAGGTCGCAATCTGGCCGTTGAAGCCACCCGTGCGCACACGCTCGGGGCCAGTGACGATGAGCCGACTGCCTGCCCAGCCCGTCACTGACCCGAACGTCGGCGAGACCGTGGGCTGCGACGCATCGAGCACGGCGCTCTCGCCCAGTTCGATCAAGGGTGCTGCCACCTCGGGCTGCGGCACGACCTGCGTTGCAGGACGATCGACCGCTTCCTGCGGCGACACTGCGATGGGTGCACCTGCCGAGGCAGCGGGCGCTGCCGCAACCACTGATGCGCGGGGTGCCTGCTCGGCGACGGCGGTTGAAGCGGTCGTCGACGTTGCTGGTGCCTGCATGGCGACGGCGGGCTCGGCCGCCGTGACCTGCGCCGGGCTGGAGGACACCGTCGGCTCGCATGCCATGGCCATGCAGGCCAGACTGAGGGCTGCAACACGCGGGAAGATGAGGCAACGCAGCGAATCGTGGGTCATGCCCGTACTGTACGGCACGCCATGTTCATCGTCGCCCTGCTGAGTCACGCCCTGCTCGCCGAGCCTCCCTACCAGGAGCCGCGCGTGCCACTCGATCCGCGCATCAAGGGTGACCGCATCACAGACCTTGCGCCGCCCACCGCCGCAGCGACCCGACCAGTCGTGGTGCCGATGCACAGGATCACCATGTCCGCGACCGAGAGTGGCCTGCCAGCGGATCTCGATGCGCGCGCGCGTGCGGGACTGCGCCGAGGCTTGGCGTGGATGGCTGCATCCCAGGATCCCGCGGGCGGATGGATGGTGGCCAAGGCCGCTGCGGGGACCGATCAACCCAAGCCGAGCCAAGCTGCAGCCATCGCGGTTACAGGCCTCGCCGTCAAGGCGTTCGCGCAGGCGGGCGATGCCAGCCACAATACTGCCATCGCGCGCGCGCTCACCTTCATCAAGGCCCAGGCCTTTGCCAACGGATCATTCGTTCCTGATCCTGCAGGAAGCCTCGGCAACTACGTCGCTGCCTCGGTGGCGATGGGATTGGCCGCGCTCGACCGCCCCGATGAACTGCCGATGCTCGAGCAAACGGTCGAGTGGCTGCGCCAGAACCAGTGGGATCACACCGAAGGGCTCCGCTCGACGAAGGACTGGTACGGCGGTGCTGGATATGGCAACTGGGGCAGGCCCGATCTTTCCAATACACAACTCTTCCTTGATGCCCTGCACGATGCCGGCATCAGCCAAGACGACCCCGCCGTGCAGCGCGCGCTCGCGTTCGTCACGCGCACGCAGAACCTCAAGGCGACCAATCCGTCCTCCTGGGCGCAGTCCGGCAGCGATGATGGCGGCTTCGTCTACACGCCCGCCAACGGTGGAGAGAGCTTCGCGAGCGAGGACGCCGGCGAAGGCCGCTTCGGCGAGAAACTCCCCGCGGGCACCCCACGCACGCTCCGCAGCTACGGCAGCATGACCTACGCAGGCCTCAAGAGCCTGCTCTACGCCGGGCTGTCGCCTGACGATCCGCGCGTGAAGGCTGCCCGAGGCTGGATCGCGCTGAACTGGGGCTTTGAGTCGAACCCTGGTCTCGGGACACAGGGCCTTTTTTACTACCGACACGCCATGTCGCGTGCGCTGGCCGTCAACGGCGAGCGCACGATCACCGATGCGCAAGGCGCATCCCATGACTGGCGCGCCGAACTCATCGAGAGCCTCCTGGCTGCGCAACGGCCTGATGGTTCATGGGTCAACGCCACCGCACGCTGGCAAGAAGACAAGCCTGAACTCGTGAGTTCCTATGCGCTGCTCGCGCTTGAGGAAGCACTCAAGGCTCCGGCATCGCCGTCGCCTGCTCCGCCGGCACGGTGAGGAACCACGCCCACGCCATGGCGGCACTCGCCAGGAGCAGCGCGCCAGTGGCCTGGTGCGCCGTGGTAAACACGACTTCGAGGGCGGGAATCGCCGCGCTGTCGCGCTTGAGCACCCAGATGAGCGCAAGCAAACCCAGCACGACCTGCACCGTCACGAGGCCATGCAATGCTGCACCCGTGCGTCGCAAGCCCTTCGATCCGGCGCTCGGCGCCTTCGCCACGGCATCGGCCGCTGCGCTCGGCGCAGCACCTGCACGCATCGCCTTGATCCCGGCCCAGATGCAGGCCGCAAGCGCCACCATCGACCACGACAGGTGAGCGTGCATGGCCCACTTGGGCTGCGCAGGCGCGCCGCCATCGGGGCTCGGAATCTGCAGGTGCCGGTAGAGCGCGCCGAGCACCAACTGCATCAGCAGGATCACGATGAGCGCCACCGCAGGATTCGATGCTGCACGCACCGCCGCGGCCCGGCTTTCACGCCATGCAGGGCACGAGGCCACAGCCAGCACGCAGAGCCCGGCGAAGACCGCCTGTCCGAAGACACCGTGCATGACCGCAAAGGCGATGCTCGGCGCCAGGTCCTCGCTGGCCTGCGACATCGTGATGGCACCGGTCACACGCATGCCGCCCATCAGCCCCTGCAACGTGACGGCAGCGAGCAAGGCCGTCGCGCCCCATCGGATGGGTACCGACGCACGATTGGCCCACGCCAGGGCGGCCAAGACGAGCGTCGTCAGACCCACGAGCGTGCCGAAGAGACGGTGGACATGCTCGTAGTACACGCCACCCTTCATCTCGCTGATCGGATAGAGCAGCATGTTGTGGCCGAAGGTGTTGGGCCAGTCCGGCACAGCAAGGCCTTCCTCCAGTCCGGTCACCAGTCCACCGGTGATGAGGAGGAGGAACACCGTGATCGCGGAGACCGTGGCGAACTGGTTGACCGGATCACCCGCCCGCTGCGCGGGCAGCATGCCGCCCATGCGCGCAGCAACCCATCCGCCGAACACGCTCAGGGCGATGCTCGCCGCGTAAAGCCCGCCGATCCACAGCAGGCCCTCGCGCCAGACATCGCCGGCATCACGCGAGAAGAGGCTGCCCACGACCAGCAGGTTGACCGTCGCCGAGACCGCGCCGACCTTCCACGGGGTGGCGACGCCACGTCGAGCCGCGAGCCAGCCCATGAACGCCGGAGCCGACAGCGTGAGCGCGAAGAGCGCTTCGCCGGCGAGGAGCCCCGGGCGCATCATGGCCACGTAGCCGAGCGACCACATGCCGACGGTCGCGGCGAAGCCAAGCGCAAGATCCCCGCCCCGCAGTGCACCTCGGCCGAGTGCACGCAGCACAGGCACCGCAATGGCCAGAAGGACGGCCAGTGCGGCGAGCGCGCCGGCGTACATCGCCAGGAATCCCGGCACTGAAACCGACGGAGCGGCTTGGGCAATGAGTGAAGCGGGCATGGATGCATATGCTAGGAGCGCTCATGCACGAAGGCCCTGCCAAGATCCCCGCGCGACGCAGCATGCTGCGCACGCTCGCCGACCTCACCAAATTCAGGCTCAACGCCCTGGTGGTGCTCACCACGGCAGCGGGATTCGTGGTGGCCGGAGCCATGCCGGGGGCCAATCATTCTTGGGCCGTGCTCGGCTGGTGCGTCCTCGGAACCGCCTGCGCCGCTGCCAGTGCGGCGATCCTGAACCAGGTCCTCGAGGCCGGACCGGATGCGCGTATGCAGCGCACCGCGGGGAGGCCCCTCCCCACCGGCCGGGTGCGCCGCGTGAGCGCGTGGGTCCTGGCCCTTGTGCTGGGCTACGCGGGGTTCGCGGTCTTGGCGAGCTTCGTCAACTTGCTGGCTGCGGGCCTCGCCGTGGGCAACATCGTTCTGTATGCAGCCATTTACACACCGCTCAAGCGCCACACCACGCTGAACACGATCGTCGGCGCCGTCACCGGTGCCCTGCCGCCCATGATCGGCTGGGCCGCTGCCACAGGCGAACTCACGGCAGGCGCATGGGTGATGGGATCGGTGCTCTTCCTCTGGCAGATGCCCCACTTCCTCGCACTCGCCTGGATGCTCCGTGACGACTACGAGCGTGGTGGCTTCGCGATGCTGCCCTCGCGCGATCCAGACGGCTCGCTGACCGCCGCGGCGAGCCTGGCCACGAGCCTCCTGCTGGTCCCGGTCGCGCTGCTGGGCGTGCACGTCGGGGCCGCGGGTTTCGCGTTCGCGCTCGTTGCGCTCCTTGCAGGGTCGGCGCTTGCCCTTCTTTCGCTGCGCTTTGCGCAGGAGCGCAGCCATGCCCGGGCACGCACCCTGTTCCTGGCGAGTCTCGCCTACCTGCCCATCGTGCTCGGCTCGATGTGCATCGATCGAGGCGCCGTCTCCGTCGAAGCCGCACTGCGCGGCGGTGCAGCGAACGTTCCGCTCGAGCAGATTCCAGAACCCCTCAAGGGGGCACCGCTCGATGCCTGATGCACCCACGCCAAACCGCGCCGGCCTCGGGCTGGCCGTGCCGATCGCGCTCGCCGCCATCGGCACGATCGCCGTGCTCGGCTTTGCGCTCGCAGGCCTGCTCTCCGGCGAACGCCCGCTCGGCAACGGTCGCGACCCTGCGACCTATGGCTTCGATCTCTCAGGGCTCGCCTCGAGCCCCGGCATCGTCAGTGGCAGCGGGAATCCCCGTGATTTCCTTCAGCCACTCACGGTCACGACCACCATGCCCGGCGCCTCGATGGCCGAGTGGAACGCCACGCAACGCGCGAAGTACGTGGTGAGCACCGACCGTGTCGTGGGGCTCGCGCTCGGCGGCGAGTCGCGCGCGTGGCCGCTCAGCGTGCTCAACGTTCATGAAGTCATCCACGACACGCTCGGGGGCGTACCGATTGCGGTGACCTACAGCCCGCTCTGCGACTCGGCCGTCGTCTTCGACCGGCGTGTCGCAGGCAAGACCATCGACTTCGGGATCAGCGGCCTCGTCCTCGATTGCAATCTCCTGCTCTATGACCGCGGCAGCGAGGGCCATGTGCCGTCGCTCTGGTCCCAACTGGGCTTTCGGGCCGTGAGCGGCCCACGCTCTGGCACGGGCCTTGAGCCGATCGCAGGCGTGCGCATCGAGTCCTGGAAAGACTGGCTCGCCGCCCACCCCGCCACCACGGTGCCGACGCCGGACGATGCCATGCGCAAGCGCATCAAGGCCACCAGCTACGAGCGCTACTGGCTTGCAGGCAAGCCCATGTTCGAGATCGCGCGACCCGCACCGACGGGTGACGGCCTGCCGCGGACCATGGAGCGAGTCGTGGCCACGCTCCAGCCCGATGGCTCGTGGCTGGTCACGCCGCCATCGGCCACGCCCGTCGAAGGGATGCAGATTCCATGCCTTTGGTTTGCCTGGCATGCCTTTCACGGCGAGCGGTCGACGCTGCGAGGCTTCGACGCGCAGCCCGAACGCTGACGAGGTCGCTCAGTCGAACGAGCCGGCCCATAGCGTGGCGTAGAGCGCGAGCCAGATCAGACCCAGCGTGTGCCAGTACATCGTGCACTTGGTCAGACCGAGCACGGCCTCGCGATGATCGTGCGACCGGACGACCCGCATGATGACCACATACATCGCCCCCAGCCCACCGAGCACGTGCAGCGCATGCAGTGCCGTGAGCACATAGAACGTCCACGCGTACAAACTGTCCTGCAGCGGCAGCGCACGCCACATCTGGCTCCAGCTCAGCCCCTGCACCGCCACGAACGCCCAGCCGAGGGCGAAGGTCGCCCAGGCCGAGGTGATCGCCCGGTCATCCTGATCGGCGCGCGAGGCAGCCAGCGAGTGCTGCATGGTCCAGCTCGACGCCGCCAGAAGCACCGTGCTGAGGATCAACTCGCGTGGAAGGCCGGGCGAACCATCGGGGCGCCACCCGGACTCATCACCCGTGCCCAGCCGAACGACGAGGTACGCCAGCATCGTGGCGACGAACACCATGGCGATGACCACGAGGAACAGCCACATGCCAAGCAGCCCCGCGCTCGAACGCGCCTGGGGCGTCGTAAAGGGCTCGCGTGCTGGATCGCTGATGGGCATGCTCGATCAGGGTAGGCGCCAAAGACGAGGCGGACCGCTTGGGGTCCGCCTCAGGGAGCTGCACAGGCTGTGAACGACCATCACGGAAGGTCGGGGCTCTTCCGCGCCGCAATGGGCGCATTGGGCGCATCCTTGTCGAGGACCGCCTGCACACCGATCGGATTGCCGACGTACTGCGAATCCCGGTACTGGCTGGTGTCCATGAGGCAGAAGGCCATCATGAGCACCACGAACAGGATGCCGCTCAGGAAGATGAGCTGGTTGAACGGGCGGTCCCAGCGCAGGTGCATGAAGAACAGCGACACGAGCGTGGCCTTGAGCCCGGCGATCGCCAACGCCACGAGGAGGTTGGCCTCGCCGAGATCGACGTAGCGGATGGCGACCGTGATCACGGTCAGTACGATCAGCGCACTGCCGGTTGCGAAGAGGATCCACGGGGCGACGAGGTGACCGACGAGCGGTTGGCCGTCGTGACCGTGGTCAGTGGTGGTGTGTGCGTGTCCCATGGTTCAGTCGATGAGGTAGAAGAGCGGGAAGAGGAAGATCCACACGAGGTCGACGATGTGCCAGTACAGGCCAACGAGATCGACCGGGGTGTAATACTTGGGGCCGAACTCGCCGCGACCGGCGCGCACGATCAGCCAGCCGATCACACCCATGCCGATGAGCACGTGAATGCCGTGCAGCCCGGTCATGGCGTAATAGATGGCGAAGAACAG
>SYIB01000230.1 GCA_005798965.1 Planctomycetia bacterium | reverse complement strand
CGCGCTGCAGGGGCCCAAGGCGATGGACCTCATCGCCGGCATGAGCCGAGAGATCCCCAACCTCAAGCGTTACCGCTTCACGCAGAAGAACCTCATCGTCGTCAAGCTCATCGTGAGCCGCACCGGCTACACCGGCGAGGATGGCGTCGAGGTGATCCTTGGTGCTGGCACCGCGCAACTGGCCATGGGCATGTTCCTGAAGAACGCCGGGCAGGCCGACAGCGTGATCAAGCCCATCGGGCTGGGCGCGCGTGACACGCTGCGCATGGAAGCCGGCATGCCGCTCTACGGCCATGAGATCGACGAAGACACTGATCCGATCAGCGCCGGGCTTGGCTTTGCGGTCAAGCTCGACAAGGGCCAGGATGACGAGCGGACCGGTCGATTCATCGGCCAGGATGCCTTGCAGCGGATCGCCGCGGCAGGGCCGGCGCGCAAGCTTGTGGGACTGCTGCTCGATGGCCGTCGCAGCGCGCGGCAGGGCATGCAGGTCAAGCATGGCAACGACGTGGTCGGCCGTGTCACCAGCGGCTGCCTGAGCCCCACGCTCGACAAGCCGATCGCGATGGCGTTCGTCGATGCTGCCTTGGCCGAGGTCGGCACCACGATCAGCGTGGACCTTGGACGCGAGAGCGCCGTGGCCACCGTCACGAAGATGCCGTTCGTCTCAGCGACGCGTTCCTGATCCCCGGGACCGTGGCCGACCGGTCGTGGTAGGGCCGCGACCGAAGCTGCCGCCCAACATGATGGAGCGCGCCAGAGGGCGGCCCGCTGCAAACGCTGCGTTGATGGATCTCTTTACGCCGACTGCCCGCGGAAGAACCGCGTGGGCTTGTCGTCGTGCAGCTGCTGGTTCAGCCGCCGCAGGGCTTCGACTTCGATCTGGCGCACACGCTCGCGGGTCAGGCCCACGATCTCACCGATCTGCTTCAGGGTCAGGGGTTCGTGACCCTCAAGGCCGAAGCGCAGGCGCAAGACGCGCGCGTCGCGCTCGTCGATCGAGTCGAGCAATTTGAGGATGATCTTGAAATCCTCGTTCTCGCTGGCTTCGCGGTCGGGCTGCTTGCCTCGGGTGTCCTCGAAGAGGTCCCCGAAGTCCATCACCACGCCGTCCTCGCCCATGGGTGCCTGGCTCGGGGCCTGGTACGCCTTCACGGCGCGGCGGATGATGACGAGCTTCTTGACCGGGAGCTTCATCTCCTTGGAGAGCTCCTGCAGGCTCGGGCTGCGCCCGTGCTTCTCCTCGAACTTGCGTGAGGTGTCCTTCCAGCGCGCGATCAGCTCGACCATGTACGCCGGGATGTGGATGGGCTGGACGGCGTTGATCAGCGTGCGCTTGATCGACTGCTTGATCCACCAGCTCGCGTAGGTGCTGAAGCGCGCCCCCTGCGCGGGGTCGAACCCCTCGACCGCCCGGATGAGCCCGATGTTGCCTTCCTCGATCAGGTCGGGAAGGGTCAGCCCGCGGTTGACGTAGTTCTTGCTGATGGCGATGACCAGGCGCAGGTTGGCCTTGATCATCCGCTCCTTCGATTGCAGGCAGCCGTCATTGATGATGTGCCAGCCAAGGGTCTTCTCCTCATCAGGTGTGAGGAGGGCAGTCTCGTTGACCTCTCGCAGGTACAACTGAAGCTCGGACTGGACTTCTGACCGCGCCATGGATTAGAAGCGTACGCGCAGGAGCAGGGGCCGTGGCAAGAGAATCCGAGGGTCCGTCGGCAATCCTGCCCCGACGGGGCCGATCGGTCACCAGCTGCTTGGATCCGGGGCGACCGAAGCTACGATTCGGCTATGGATGACCTGTCCGGCCTCCTGTCTTCATGGCCCCTTGACCCCCTGACGCCTCGCGTTCGGGTGGTGCAGGGAGAAGATGGCCGTCACAAGGTGCAGGTCAGGCTCGATCTGGGCATCCTGCAGATGGAAATGGACGGGCGCCCTGACGGACTCCGGCCGGGTGGGCGCGAGAGCCTCCTGGACCTGCTGCGCGAGGATCCTGCGCCCGACCCCTTGGCGCCCGAACGCCTCGAAGCGCTTCGCCAGGAGGCCGGGCTCTACCAGCAACGGGCCACGGCCCTGATGATGGCAGGGTTCCCGGGCCTTGCGGCGAGGGATTGTCGCCGCAACCTCGAACTCATCGAGGTCGTTCGTGAGCGGGCCGCGCGCCCAGAGGATCGTGCTGCATTCGAGCAGCTGCGACTGGGACTTGTGGTCACCCGCACGCGTGCCGAGGCGGCTGCCGCCCTGCAGCTCAAGGATCATCGGGGGGCGTTGGCTGCACTCGAGGCGGGCCTGGCTGCCGTGCGCGATGCGTACACCATGATTGGCCAGCGAAACCGCTTTGAGGCCAGCCCCGAGGTCGCGATCCTGCGGTCGATGCGCGACATGCTGGTTCCGCGGCTGCCCAGCAGCCAGCGTGCCGAACTCGAGGAGCGCCTGCGCGCTGCGATCGCCAGCGAGAACTACGAACTCGCCGCCATCCTGCGCAACGAACTCCGGCAGATGAAGGAGTGACGATCGGTCAGCGCATGGATCAGGCGTCTTCGTTGCTCGATGTGCCGCCGAAGACTGCGCGGTCGATGCTGAGTGCGCCGGCGCCCACGAGCAGCACGTTCAAGGCGAGCGCGCAGAGCGCGAGCGACACGAAGCCCGCCTGATACTCGCCCGGTTCGAGGCTGTAGAACAGGCTCTCGGCCATCGCGCGGGCCGGCCCAAGCACGAACTGCGTTCCGATGACGGCGAGCATGGCGGCCGCCCAGAGCCGGCTCAGGAAGCCGATCAAGAGCAGCGTGCCAGCGACCAGTCGCGCCACCGATTCCCACAGCGCAACCTGCAGGGGCTCAGGCACCACCCTGAGTTCATGCAGGTCGAGCGCCTTGCCGAGCCAACGCGGGGCTTGCAGGGGATCGAGCGATTCGGGGTCGACGGTCGTGCCCGGAACGACGCCGGCCTGACCGATGTCGTAGCCCAGTTCGACGAGCAGTGCCGTTTCCTTTGGCGTGAAGACACGCACACCGAAGGCATCGCGGTAGCCCGCCGGTGCGAGCGCCAGCGCCAGGAGCAGCCGCGCGAGCAGGGGCATGAGGGAGATGGCGAAGAAGCGTCGCATGGGATCGATGCGGCCCGAGCCGCTGGCTTAGGATGCTAAGGACGCCGCGGGCGTGGCGGAATTGGCAGACGCACGGGATTTAGGTTCCCGTGGGGTAACACCCGTGCAGGTTCAAGTCCTGTCGCCCGCATTCATGACTGCCTGGAACCCTTCATCGTGGATGGCCAAGTCGGCCGCGCAACAGCCTCCCTACGAGGACCGTGCTGCCCTGGACACCGTGCTCGCCGAGCTGGCGGCGCTGCCGCCGTTGGTCACCAGCGGAGAGGTGCTTGCGCTCAAGCAGCAGCTCGCCGCCGCAGCGCGTGGCGAGGCTTTCGTGCTGCAGGCTGGCGACTGCGCCGAGAGCTTTGCGCAGTGCAGGCCTGATGCCATCACGGCGCAACTCAAGATCCTGCTGCAGATGAGCCTGGTGCTCGTCCACGGCTCGGGCCGGCGCGTCGTGCGAGTGGCCCGCCTGGCCGGCCAGTACGCCACGCCGCGCTCGGCCGATGCCGAAGTGCGCGATGGCGTCTCGCTGCCGGCCTATCGCGGCGACAACGTGAATCGCAGCGAGTTCAGCGCCGCGGCGAGGCGCCCCGATCCTGAACTCCTCCTGCGTGGTTACGAACGTGCGGCGCTGACGCTCAACTTCGTGCGCGCGCTCGTCGACGGAGGCTTCGCCGACATCCACCACCCCGAGCAGTGGGACCTCTCCTTTGCGCAGACGAGCCCATCGCGCGCCGAGTACGAGCGCATCGTGCACGAGATCCGAGCGAGCCTCGACTTCGCACGCACGCTGACCGGCGAGGACCACCCCGCGCTCACGCGCGTGGACTTCTTCACGAGCCACGAGGCGCTGGTCCTGCCCTACGAGCAGGCGCTCACGCGGCAGGTCCCCCGGCGCGATGGCTGGTTCAACCTGAGCACGCACCTGCCGTGGATCGGCATGCGGACGGCATCGCCCGATGGTGCCCATGTCGAGTACGCGCGTGGGCTCTCGAACCCGGTCGGGATCAAGGTCGGACCGGCCACCGACCCCGCGGCCCTCGTGCGCACGCTCGAAACGATCGATCCGCATCGTGAGCCCGGGCGAGTCACGCTGATCCACCGGTTCGGTGCCGATGCGATCGAGGCCGGGCTGCCCGCGGTCCTCCGCACCGTGCACGCCGCGGGCTGGCAGGCACTCTGGATCTGCGATCCCATGCACGGCAACACCGAGACCGTGGTGCCAACGGACGGCACCGGGGCAGGGCGCCCCGTCAAGACGCGCGCCTTCGCCAAGGTGATGCGGGAGCTTGAGCGTGCGTTCGCGGTCCATGCTGCGTGCGGCACGCACCTCGGCGGCGTGCACATCGAAGTCACCGGGGAGGATGTCACCGAGTGCACTGGCGGTTCGCGCGGCCTGAACGATGCCGACCTTGCGCGTGCGTACCGCAGCGCCGTGGATCCGCGTCTGAATGCCGAGCAGGCGCTCGAACTGTCGATGCTCCTCGCGCGCCACCTGCGCTCGGGGCGCTGATCGAGCCACCCAAACCCCTTCGCCCGGGCCCGGTATCCTCCGGCGCTCCCATGGGACGAAGCGCCACACACGTCGTCATCACCGGCCTAGGCCCGGTGTGCGGCCTCGGCGTGGGCCTTGAGCCGTTCTGGCAGGCCCTGACCGCAGGCACGAGTGCCATCCGCCGCATCGAGAGCTTCCAGACGGGCTCCTTCGGGTGCCCGTTCGCGAGCCTGCTGCCGGGGGGCTTCGACGTGCGGACGTTCGTGCCCAAGAGCTATCGCAAGGGCACGAAGGTCATGGCCCGCGACATCGAGATTGCGGTCGCCGGAGCGCACATGGCCGTGCAGAACGCGGGACTGGTGACCCGGGGCACCGAGGGCGCAACCTCGGTCACGATCGCCCCCGAGCGCTTCGGTGCGCACATCGGCGCCGGCCTCATCGCAGCGGACATCGATGAGCTCACGTCAGCCCTCGTCACCAGCATGAACGCCGATGGCTCGGTCGACCTCGGCGCGTGGGGCAACGTGGGCATGAACAACCTCACGCCGCTCTGGCTCCTGAAGTACCTGCCCAACATGCTGGCGTGCCACGTGACGATCATCCACGACTGCCAGGGGCCGTCGAACACGATCACCTGCGGCGAATCCAGCGCGCTCCTCTCGCTCGGCGAGAGCATGCGCGTGATCGGCCGCGGCGATGCCGATGCGTGCCTCTCGGGCGGCGCCGAGAGCCGCGTGAACCAGATGGGCCTGATGCGCAACTGGTATAGCGGTCGCCTGCGTGCCATGCCAGCTGGTGCGCAGGGCCCCGAGCTCGTGCGTCCTTTCGATGCCCAGGCCTCGGGCTCGGTGATCGGCGAGGGTGGCGGGATCCTGGTGGTCGAGTCCGCAGCGTCCGCCGCGCGCCGCGGCAAGGCGCCTTTGGCCGAACTCGCGGGCTTCGGTGCGAGCCAGTCCGTCTGCACCGACACGCTGGGGATGGATCTCTCGCAGAGCGGCGAGGACATCGCGGCTGCGATCGAGTCTGCGCTTGATGATGCGGGCATGTCGGCCAGCGACATCGATGCGATCGTGCCCACGGGCTGCGGCGTCCCTGAGGTCGACTTGGGCGAGCGCGCCGCGCTTGAGCGCGTCTTCGGCGCACGGCTGGCCACGCTGCCGATCGCGACCGTCGTGCCCAACGCTGGCTTCTGCGGTGCCGGGACCGGTGCGCTGGCAGCGTGCGCTGGCGTGCAGATGCTCACGACCCAGTCGATTCCTGCGCGGCTCAACGCGGGCGCCACGCCCGGCCTTGATGCAGCAGCAGCGGCATCGCGCCCTGCGGCGTTGCGTGCCGTGCTGGTCCTGACCACGAGCCTCGGCGGCCAGAACGCCGCCATCATCCTGCGGAGGGCGTCATGAGCGTGCGGATCGTCGTCACCGGCATGGGCTGGGTCACGCCCCTTGGCCATGATCTCGAGAGCGTGTGGGGCCGCATGATGCGCTCGGAGTGCGGCATGGCGCCGATCACGCGCTTCGATGCGCGCACGTTCCCCACGAACTTCGCTGCGGAAGTGCGCGACTACGACGTGAACGCGTTCGTGAAGCACCCGCAGGCGCACGCGACCGCCGGCCTCAACAGCAAGTACGCGCTCGGTGCTGCGCGCCAGGCGTGGGCACAATCCGGGCTCGATGAGCGGCCCGCGCCGAGCCTTCGCCGCGTCGGGATGTACCTGGGCGCAGGCGAGGGCGTGATCGACACCGCCAACTACTTCGCTGCGAACGTCGCTGGCTGGGATGCCGCCACCGGTCGCGTCGGTGGGGCGTGGTTCGATGCCGCGCAGCGCATGCTCGACCGTGCGCGAGAAGTCGAGCAGGAACCCAACATGCCGCTGGCGCATCTGGCGCGGGAGTTCGGCATCAGGGGCCCGAGCTACAACTGCCTGACCGCATGCGCCGCGAGCACGCAGGCGATCGGCGAGGCGTGCAGCATCCTGCGCCGCGGCGATGCCGATGCGATGCTCGCCGGCGGCACCCACACGATGATCCACCCGCTGGGGATCACGGGCTTCAACCGGCTCACGGCGCTCAGCACCTTCAAGGGCGACCCCACGAAGGCGAGCCGGCCCTTTGACATCGGCCGCGACGGCTGCGTCATGGGCGAGGGCAGCGGCATGGTCGTGCTCGAGACGCTCGAGCACGCGATGGCCCGCGGCGCCACGCCGCTGGCCGAGCTCATCGGCTACGGATCGAGCGCCGATGCCTTCCGCATCACCGACATCCAGCCTGATGGCCGTGGCGCCGCAGCCGCCATGACGCAGGCGCTCGCGCAGGCGGGGATCGATCCCCACAAGCGCCTCGAGGATGGGCGCCCGCCGATCCAGTACATCAGCGCACACGGCACGGGCACGAAGGAGAACGACTCCATCGAGACGATCGGCGTGAAGCGCGTCTTCGGCGAGCTCGCGCCATCGATCCCGATGAGTTCCATCAAGAGCATGATGGGGCACCTGATCGCGGCCGCGGGCGCGGTCGAGTTCATCACCTGCGTGCAGTCGATCCGCCACGGCATGCTGCCGCCGACGATCAACTACGCCAACCCCGACCCCGAGCTCGACCTCGATTACGTGCCCAACACCGCGCGCGCCGCGAAGGTCGATACCTGCCTCAGCAATTCGTTCGGCTTCGGCGGCCAGAACGACACCGTCATCGTGACCCGGTGGCGGGGCGCGTGAGCCTGTCGTCGCGCCGCCGTGGCCTGCTGCTCATGGTGGCGGGGGTGGTGGTGCTCGTGGGCGGCCTCGGCGCGATCGCCCTGACGCAAGTGAAGCCAGCCGCATGGTCGCATGCGCGGGCACTCGCGATCTCACCCCAGGCCGATGCACGGGCGGCGGGCTTTGAGAAGGCCCTCGCGGCGGCGATCCACCAGGTGCGTGGCCCCGAACCATGGGCGGTGGCGATCGATCCAGACGACCTCAACGGTTGGCTCGCCCAGCGCTGGCGCCCGTGGGCCGAGTTCGCGCGTGACGCGATCCCCGACGGCCTCCGCAGCCAGCCGCTCGAGCATGCCGCGCTGGCCATCGAGGATGAGGGATCATTGATGGTCATGCTCGCCCGTCAGGGGCGCGTCGATTGGTGCAGGCTTGAGGTCGTCGGCGAGCCAGGGGCCATCGGGCTCAAGGTCACGAGCCTCGGCGCGGGCGCACTGCCGCTGCCGGTGGCGGTCGCGGGCGGGCTTGCCGGGGACCTCGCTGGCCTCGGCGGCGGACTCCCTGCCATGAGCCTGACTGATGGCCGAACGGTCCGGCTGCTCGATCTGGCCTTCCAGGATGGTGCCATCGTCGTGCAGTGTCGAACCGATCCCGCATCGCCCTGACCGAGCCGGGGCGTCGACTGCGCCGCTAGACTTTCGGCCCCAT